>NZ_JBKVCZ010000016.1:0-79760 GCF_046966825.1 Hungatella sp.
GGACTGAATGGCCTTCCGCGTGATACAGACGCATCCCATAGACATCGGACAGAACCGACGTCATGACCAACACCAGCCCGATCCCTCCGAAAAACAGCAGCACGGTCCGGTGAATCAGAAAAATATGCGGCGCCGTACCCGTATTGACCACAGTCAGACCCGTGGTGCTGAGTCCGCTGGTGGTCTCAAACACGGCCTGCGTCACCGTGTAATTTCCCGTAAGAACGAAAGGCATGGCCGTCACAAATATAACGATGATCCAGGTTCCCAGCACCACGATCATCTCCTGATTTTTTTCCAGCCTTCCGGCCTTTCTGCCCCGCAGGACAAGGCTCATTAAGTATCCGGCCAGTATGGCGGAGACTCCGGGCGCCACAAAGTACTGCGCCTGCCCGATTTCCTCCGGATAAAAGAAAAGGGTAAACAAAGGCAGCATCGTGATGATCCCTGCCAGAATCATCACGATTCCCATATAACCGGCAATGAGGCGGCCGCCTTTCAGCGTGCGCCGGTCGTCCTGGTATTTTGCGCCAAATGTTTCCCATATCATCTTGTCACTTTTCATTTTCTTCACTGCCTATGATCGCTTTTACCGCCTCTTTCTGACTCTCAGGCGTCGTCATGACGACCAGACGGTCCCCCGCCATGATCTTGCTCTGCCCGTTGGGCACCGTCACCTCGGCGTCCCTGATGATGCAGCTGATAATGGTGTTAAAAGGCAGACGCATATCGGCGATCTTCTGTCCCACCGCCGGACAGTCGGACATCACTCTGATCTCATTCACCAGAACCCTCTGGTTCTCCAGCGGCATAACCTTAACCAGATCTTCCACCACAGAAGCCTGTTCAATATAATGGGCCAGCATATAGGTAGCGCTGATGGCCCGGTCCACGCCCAGCAGCTCAAAGATTTCCACATTTTTCGGATTTCTTACGGTACAGACGGTCTTTTTCACGGCAAACAGGCGCTTTGCCATCTGGCATATCTCCAGGTTATCCGCGTCCTTCTCCCGCAGCGCGATCACAATATCGCATCCGCGGATTCCGGCGTCTTCCATCACATACTCCTTGCAGGGATCGCCGTAGATCACGGATATATCATCGTGAACCGCTGCGAGATGCTCACAGTACCTCATATCCTCATTGACCGTAATCAGTTTATGTTTTCCCATTAACAAAAGTCCGATCAGGAAATCAGCCTCGTCCCTGCCTCCTGCCACTACGATTTTCATGAGACCACCGCCTCCTGATACTCGCCTTCTGTCAGACGGTCAAACTCATTGACCGACAGCACAAACGGGCAGATTGGCTTCACATTAAAGCCGCTCAGCAGCTTTTCTTTATTCTTATCATTGAGCCGTGAAAATACCTCCGGCACCTTAAATATCCGGCATGCGATCTGGGACGCCAGAATATTAATATTATCATCATCCGTAGCCGCGATAAATACCTCCGCGCTCTCAATTCCAGCCTGTTTTAATAAATCCACGTCGGTTCCGTCGCCTACTATCTGATACCCTCCAAAATCATCCGGTAATTTCCGGAATGCATCTTCATTTAAATCAATAACCACAATTCTTGTATTACGCCCTGAAAGTTTTCCTGCCAATCCCGCGCCAAATCTGCTCGCCCCTGCGATAATGATTGTTTTCGTTTTATGAAAAAACATACTGGCACCTCCTTTTTCCATCTAAAGCATAAAACAGCGTATTCTTACAGTTTTATTGTAACGGAAGGCATCATAAAAATGATAGTGGGAATCAATGCAGGCATATAAAGATTCTATAAAGATGGGATCCGGGAATAAAGAGTTAAAAAAAGACCACTGTCCCGCAAGAGACAGCAGCCTTTTATTCTGGTTTTATTCAGCAAAAACAGTGATTATGCTAAGCAAACGTTAACTGCCTGCAGACCACGGTTTCCTTCGGTTGTATCATAAGTTACCTTCTGGCCCTCTTCAAGAGTCTTGTAGCCATCAGCCATGATTCCGGAAAAGTGTACGAATACTTCTTCGCCAGTCTCGTCGTTTGTGATAAAACCATAACCCTTTGCTCCATTAAACCATTTTACTGTACCGTTGTTCATAACGCGTACCTCCTATAAAAATAAAAAAATTATTTGATTTATCTCATGAAACAAAAATCACATATTTTTGTAAAGCATCATCCGAAAATAATGACTTACAAAAATATGTGAAATCATAACCTCATTCGATAATACGGGTGTAGTTTACACCTTTTTTCATAAATTGTCAAGACTATTACAGCATTTTCCCTAAAAAAACCCCCGAATCTGCAAAACAGATTCGGGGGAAAGAAGAGTCTAAATTACTTTAATGTAACTTTTGCACCCTCAGCCTCTAAGGAAGCCTTGATCTGCTCAGCTTCTTCCTTGGAAGCGCCAGCCTTAACTACCTTCGGAGCGCTGTCAACTACGTCTTTAGCTTCTTTTAAGCCTAAGCCTGTAGCTTCACGAACAACCTTGATAACTTTAACCTTGTTAGGACCAACTTCAGTTAATTCAACGTCGAACTCTGTCTTCTCTTCTTCAGCTGCTGCGCCAGCGCCTGCTGCTGCTACAACAACACCTGCTGCTGCGGATACACCGAATTCTTCTTCACAAGCTTTTACTAAATCATTTAATTCTAATACGGATAATTCTTTGATAGCTTCAATAAACTCAGCTGTTGTTAACTTTGCCATGATAATATACCTCCATTTAATATATGTTTGATTTTTTGTAAGGAAGTTCAGCTCCCTTTGGTCGCTGAACCGCTAATTTTCTAAATTCAGGCTGCGCTGCGCTTGTCTTCGTTAAGAAAATTAAGCCTCTGCGCTTTCGCCGCCCTGTGCTTCTGCGATCTGCTTGAGCACGCGAGCAAAGTTGGTGATCGGAGACTGGATGCTTCCAAGTAACTTTCCAAGAAGAACTTCTCTGGAAGGAATGCTGGAAATCTGAGCCATGCCCTTTTCATCGTAATATACGCCTTCAACAACGCCGCCCTTAATCTCTAATGCCGGAGCTGTCTTGGCAAACTCAGCAAGGATTCTTGCCGGAGCTGTCGCGTCTGTCTTGGATACAGCTAATGCTGTAGGTCCTTCCAGATTCGGCTCCAGAGCCTCGAATGCTGTGCCCTTTGCTGCAAAACGGATCATTGTATTCTTGTATACTTTGTAACCAACGCCTGCTTCTCTTAACTTCTTACGCAGTTCAGTATCCTGAGCTACAGTTAAGCCACGGTAGTCAACAACTACTGCGGTCTCAGCGCCATCAAGTAATTCCTTGATCTCGTCTACAACTGGCTGTTTTAATTCAACTTTTGCCATTATGGTTTACCTCCTGTTTAGTCTAAACCTGGCCGATTACCCGGCCGGTCCGCCCGTATAAACCGCAAAAAGAATATCTCTGTCCTGACGGAGCGCTTTTATCTCACTGGACTTTCGTCCCGGGAAAACAAAAACCTCTCTGCCACAAGGACAGAGAGGTCTACAGATCATTCGTTAAAACGATACTTGTACGTTCCTCGGCAGGCGTTTACACCTTATGCCTTGCGGCACCTGCTGTCTTCGGCAGTCAATACTTTGCGTATTGTAACATGATTTATGATTAATGTCAACCACAAAACAAAATTAGTTTGTTAATTTTGCTACGTTCAGCTTTACGCCAGGCCCCATGGTAGAAGTCAGAGTAACGCTCTTTAAGTAAGCACCCTTAACAGCACTTGGTTTTGCTTTCATGATTGCATCGATAAGCGTCTGGAAGTTGTCCGCTAATTTATCTTCTTCGAAAGAAGCTTTTCCAACTGGCACGTGGATAATGTTTGTTTTATCAAGTCTATACTCAACTTTACCGGCTTTGATATCGTTGATAGCCTTCGTTACGTCCATGGTAACTGTACCAGCTTTTGGGTTTGGCATTAAGCCCTTCGGTCCGAGTACACGTCCCAGACGTCCAACAACACCCATCATATCTGGTGTAGCAACAACTACATCAAAGTCTAACCAGCCTTCGTTCTGGATCTTCGGAATTAATTCCTCTGCTCCAACGAAATCAGCGCCTGCAGCTAAAGCCTCGTCAGCCTTAGGTCCCTTAGCGAATACTAAGATTCTTACAGTCTTACCTGTACCATGAGGCAGTACAACTGCACCACGGATCTGCTGATCTGCGTGACGTCCGTCACAACCGGTTCTGATATGAGCTTCAATTGTTTCATCAAATTTAGCACTTGCAGCTTTCTTAACTAATGAGATTGCTTCCGGTGCATCGTAGAGAACAGAACGATCGATTGTCTTCGCTGCCTCTGCGTATCTTTTTCCTCTTTTCATTATAAATAACCTCCTAGTGGTATTGTCGGGGATGTCCCTCCCACGTTTTTAATTCCTGCTGATTCACGGGTATGTTCACTGGGCTAAGCGCGGAAGAACCGGGCCAAGCTTTGTAAACAGCGTCTTCACTAAACTCGAAAGGATCTCGTTAAGTGTTCACAGCCTATTCAGCTACCTGAATTCCCATGCTTCTTGCCGTACCAGCAATCATGCTCATGGCTGCTTCCAGAGATGCTGCATTTAAGTCAGGCATCTTTGTCTCGGCAATCTTCTGTAAATCTTCTTTGGAGATAGTTGCTACTTTTGTCTTGTTCGGAGCTGCAGATCCGGATTTAAGCTTGCATGCTTTCTTTAATAATACAGCTGCAGGCGGAGTCTTTGTGATGAAGCTGAAGCTTCTGTCAGCATAAACAGTGATAACAACCGGGATGATTAAGTCGCCCTGGTCAGCTGTTCTTGCGTTGAACTCCTTTGTAAACTGTACAATGTTAACACCATGCTGTCCGAGTGCCGGTCCGACAGGAGGAGCTGGTGTAGCCTTTCCCGCTGGAATCTGCAGTTTGATATATCCTGTTACTTTCTTTGCCATAATTAGGCACCTCCTAATAAATGTGGTATTGTCGGGGATTTCCCTCCCACGAGCCCTCTGAAACCAAAAGGCCGCTTTTACTTGTTACATCTTTTTAATTTCGTTGAAATTCAGTTCAACCGGGGTCTCTCGGCCAAACATCTCAACATTAATCGTGATGGATTTCTTACCTTCGTTGATGGACTTGATAGCACCAACGGTATCCTTCCATGCACCGGAAATTACCACAACGGTATCTCCAACCTCAAAATCAACAATGACTTCCTCATTTCTGAATCCTAAGCTCGCCATCTCATCTTCTGTCAGAGGAACCGGTTTCGATCCAGGACCAACAAAGCCTGTCACACCACGGGTGTTACGCACCACATACCATGTATCATCATTCATGATCATATGGATCAGTACGTAGCCGGGGAACATCTTCTTATCGGCCTTTTTCTCCACACCATTCTTCAGTTCGATAACGGATTCCAGCGGAACTGACACTTCCAGGATCTGATCCTGTAAGTTTCTGTTTTCAATGGTTTTCTCAATGTCGACTTTTACTTTGTTCTCATAGCCTGAATAGGTATGGACTACATACCAATGTGCTTCTGACATACACTCACCTTAACCCTTAATCATTATAAGATAAAACTGAGACCGAACTTGATGATTAAATCAAGAATGGCGATAATCAGTCCTAAAGCAATCGATACAGCCAGTACTGCAATTGTCTGCTTCGTTACGGTTTCTTGGTCAGGCCAGACGATTTTCTTGAACTCAGTCTTCAAACCCTGGAAGAAATTCTTCTTCTGAGCTCCCTCGTTGTTCACTGTATCTCCCATAATTTCACGTCCTTTACGTCAAACCGATTACTTAGTTTCCTTGTGCAAAGTATGTGTCTTACAGAATCTACAATACTTTTTGGTTTCCATTCTGTCAGGATGAGTCTTCTTATCCTTGGTCATGTTATAGTTACGCTGCTTGCATTCTGTACATGCCAGTGTGATCTTTGTGCGCACGACTTCCACCTCCACTTAAATTTTCGTTGTTGTTATTCGGCCATTCTTCTATTATCAGGTTCTCACGCCCTGCGCTGCCGCAAAACGTAATTTTGAGCATAAAAAAAAGACCTAAGCTCTTCCATTCGCCCAATTACTATATCATATGGGTCAGGATTCGTCAATCTTTTTTTGCGAAAAACTATTGATTTATAAAGTTTTTTAAGTATACCACGAAGAGAAAAAAATTGCAAGCAGGAAAAACAGCTTTGCCGGGAAACGACAAAAGGAGCCGCTGTTTTCGACTCCTTCCGCATTTTTCGACCAGACTGTAACTGTCGGCGCTCTCTTCCCCGCTAAATATCCCCGTCTTCTTCCCTGCAAATATCTGCTCAGCTGTGCCGGCCCTCAGCGTTAAAATCAAACACGTGGGGCACTTCTTCCTCCGGCATATGTAAAGCCCTTCGCAGCTCCCGCCAGAGGCATACGATAGAGTTCTCGCCCTCCCGCAAATCGGCCACCACCAGGCCGCCATCCGCTGTCAAAAGCGCATATGCCTCTTTATATCTGCCGGTCTGATAGAGTGCCGTAATATATTCCAGCACGACACGTGACTCGGCTGCCACGTTCTCCGGAAGCTGTTCATAGACCCGGATCAGCGCATCATACCCGCTGCATCTGGCCAGAACCCGGAAGCCTTCCTTAACATAGGAAAGATCTCCCGCCCGCTCCATCAGTCCCATTTCCATCCCGGACACGGCTCTTTCGTACTCCCGGCCTTCCAGACAGAGCAGTGAGGCCAGGCCGTAACGGCTCCAGGCGTTTTCCTTCTGGCGGATGCTTTCACAAAAACACGACTCCGCCTCCCTGTTTTTCCCGCGGGCCATGTGATTTAATGCAAGGTGGTATAACAGGTGCCAATCCGGTGAAACCGTACTTTGGTTTTGATTCGCCTGCTCTTTCAGCATCTCGTACCAGAAGTCATCCGCCATGCAGTCGGCAGGCATGTCAGCCGGATCCGCTGATGGGAAATGACCGGTTTCCAGAAAAATCCGCCATGGAGTCTGACGCTCATCCTCACTGGAGTAATCCAGATGAGGAGAAAGCGGTTCTTCCCCTCTGCGTACACGGCAGGCATTTTCCAAGTCTGCGTAACCGCTGCCGCGGTAAACCACCTCGCCTGGCTTCATGGCCCATCCATGGCTGTCCTTCAGCGTTTTTTCCAGCGTCTCCCCTGCTTCGTCACGCACCATGGCTGTCAGACCTTCCCGTTCTTCCTCAAAAGAGTCGCTGCGCCCGCTTAAAGTCACGGCGCCATACCGTTCCAGCCACTCCCACGCGGTGTGGGGCGCCATTGGAATACAGCCGTACTGCGTCTTTCCAAGCCCGGCCTGAATCTCCACATAACGGCCGGCTTCCTCCGTGAGATATTCCTGCCAGCGGGCGGAAGCGCTGTTATTACCCCAGGTAAAGAGCTTACGCCCCCGCAGGCGGCGGGTGGAATACTGAAGAAGCCCGTAGCCGTCCGGAGCCACGTTGGCAATATAGCGCGGGGCCTCCTCCGGGATATTGAAGAAATAATCCACCTGTCCGGGAATATTTTGGTAATAAGAGATATCGATGCCGTCCACCACCGGGACCGGCACTTTATAGACGCTTCCTCCGCCGCTGCTGTAGGCGCTCTCCGCCGGCACAATTACACGGCCGCCTTCGTATTCCGGAACCGCCATGTTGCTCCACCAATACATGGGCGTTACATCCGGATTATGATTCACCACGCGCATGCGGCAGTTTAGGAAGGCGCCGCCCTCATCCAGCCAGAAATCCATCTGATAGACCATTCTGCGCACCCGCTCATATTCATACATGCGCAGCACCGGCATACCGCTGTCATTCTCCAGCCTCGCGGTAAAGAGCGGTTCCATGGTCAGAGGCGTATGGCCGATGAGGCCGATGTTCCATTCCACTCCGCCCGAGAACCAGGCGTCACGCAGCGCCAGATTGCTGGGGCGTATCACATCGTTGGTATAAAGCAGCTCGCGCCCCGCCTTTAAATCGGTAAGCCGCCACAGGCGTCCGCCGAATTCAGGCAGAAACACGGCCCTTAAAAATTCATTCTCAAGAACTGCGGTCTTCACCGGATGAGTGCCGCATTCCCGCGTATAGCAGGTATAATCCCGGTACGGATAGCTATTCGTAAGCTTCCCGTAGGCTTCGTATATCTCATCGTCCTCGTCTAAGTAAAACGCTGTCTTGTTCTGCATATTTTCCATGCCTGTCAAGTTGGGTACCGAGGCCTCCGGCCCTTTGGGCGCAGTTTTCATATATGCAGTTTCAAATGTCAATGTCGGATTCATAGGCTACCCCTTGATCGCTCCGCCGGTTACACCTGCGATGATCTTGTCTGACAGGAACAAGTAGAGCAGGAAGGTCGGCGCAAATACGATGACAACGGCCGCAAACATTCCGCCGTAATCATTTGTATACTGCATACCTTTTACCATATTATAAAGACCTACGGCAATCGGGCGTACGTTCTGCTTGCTTGCAAACAGCATGGACATGAAAAATTCATTCCAGATGGCGATAAAATTGAAAATCGTCACGGTTATAATACCGGGCTGCGCCAGCGGAAACATGATCTTCCAGAAAGTCTGGATGGGGGAACAGCCGTCGATGGCCGCGGCTTCCTCAAAGGTATAGGACAGATTTGAGAAAAACGCCAGCAGGAAGAAAATGCTGAATGGCACATTCATGGCGATATAGAGGAACATAATGAGTCCCCGTGTGTTCGTAAGCTTTAATGATGTAATAATGGAAAAAAGAGGCATTACAATCATGATAACCGGAATGCCTAACGCTGTCGCAAACAGATTTTGCAGAATCATGTTGCCTCTGAATTTAAAACGCGACAGAGCGTACGCGGCGGGCGCCGCTACCAGGATAATCATGGTACAGGAAATCGCCGTATAGATCAGGGAGTTTACAAAGAACACGCTTATCTTCTGTGATTTCCATGCATTGGTATAGTTTTCAAAATGAAATCCGCTGGCGAATTTAAATAATTCTCCGCTTAAAATCTCACGGCTGGTGGAAAAGGAAGCCAGTATAACCCAGCCGATCAACAGGATCGTAAATATAAGCCAGACCACGCACATGATATATCCGGGCAGTTTGGGAACTTCTCTCTTGATACTCACTCTCGGCTTTATTTCTTTTTGTTTTGCCATGCTATCTACCTCCCTACAGATCCGCGTCATCATTTTTAATGATGAGTGTGGTTAAGCTGAATACCGCAACTACAATGACTGCCATCATAACACCGATTGCGGCGCCCACGCCGGAATCACGTACTGCCTGGACCGCATTGGACGCACCGAAAACAAGCTCATACATATAGTTCAGCGGCATTACCGTCTGCTCGGATAAGTTGACCGGATCGAATACCTGGCCCCAGATAAAGAAGCCGACACTCGATACCGTCCACATAACGAGGTTGGTCCGAATGGAACCGCGGAGCAGAGGAAGCGTAATATACCAGAATTTTTTGAATACATTGGCGCCTTCTATGGAAGCGGCCTCGTAATAATCTGCGCTGATCCGTTCAATACCGCTCATAAAAATCAGCATATGGTATCCTACCATACCGAAGCAGTAGGCAATCAGCATGCTCCAGAATTTGTGGTGGGGATCCGTCCACATGACATTGCTGCCGCCAAACCATCCGATGATGGTGTTGAGCAGGCCGTAGCTCTCTTTACTGAGCGCATAATACAGCCACATGGTACCCATAGCAACTGCGGAAACCAGGTTTGGCAGATAAATCACGCTTCGGAAAAACTTTTTTCCTTTCATACCGTTTGTGAGGGCTACCGCAAACACCAGCGCCAGAGCCATAACGGCGATACCGCCGACCAGCCACAGTCTTCCCAGGTTCATCATAGCCGTCTGGAACATATTGTTGTTAAAAGATTTCACATAGTTGGTAAAACCGCTGAACTGCCATGTGGAAACCGGATCTGTCACACCTTCTACCTTGCAGAAGCTCATGATAAAGGTGCGCATCGTCGGATACAGAAATACAATTAAGTACAGCAGCACAGCAGGTGTCAGGAACATTACCAGCATGGGAGTGGTGTTCCGGCGCAACGGGCTGCCGCCTTTTTTTGCCGTTTTTTGCTTTGCCATAAGAGTCGCCCTCCATTTTCCATAGAACACATTTTTCTATTGAAATAAAAAGGGGGCGGCGGCAGTGGCGCCACCGCCCCTTTGTCTATCAGTCTGTTAAAGCGATCATGAACCCTTCTGAATCTTAGCAAATGCATCCGCAAACTGCTGTGCGTTGACACTGCCGCTGATCATCATAGCCATGTTAGTCTTAATAGCCGCGTTGACATTGGTATCATTTTCCATTCCTACTGCCCAGTTCAGTCTGTGTGTCGTAGAATCCAGAACTGCCTTGGCATCTGCAAGTGCAGCCGGCCATGTAGCATCGTTGTCCATGGGAACACCCATACTGGCATCAGCAAGCTTCTGATCCCATTCGCCGCTTGTCAGCCACTGAATCAGGGCAAATGCAGCGTTCGGATACTTGGTATCTTTGTTGATTGCGAAACACTGTGCACCGTACTGGTTGGATTCTGCTCCGTCACCGCCTTCAGCGATCTGCGGAAGTGAGAATGCGCCCCACTTGAAGTCTTCCGGTGTCTGGTTCTTTACTTCGTTTGGAAGCCAGCTTCCGTTTAAGTACATGGCAACACTGCCGTCAGCGATATTGCTCTGGCCCTGCGGATATACGTTGCCCGCTGCACGTGGATCTATGTAGCCCTTTGTTACCAGTTCTTCCAGAACCTGTGCTGTCTTTAAGACTGCTTCGTTGCTGAAGTCGCCTGCGGCAACAGCCTCGGTTGTATCAGAACCAGCGACACGGTCCATAAGGAAACCAAACAGGCATGCCATATAAGCGTCGTCAACGGTCATCGGAATCACACCTGCTCCCTTAAGCGCTTCACAGTCGGCAAGGAATTCGTCCCACGTAGTCGGAACCGCTGTAATACCGGCTTTTGTGAAGGCATCCTTATTATAGAACATAATAAATGTGGATGGCTGATAAGGAACACTCTTTAAGGTGCCGCCGCCCTGCTGCTTGGCTAATTCGATCAGAGTGGCATTCTGTGCGCCGTTTAACGGAGACGCATCATACATACTCTGAATATCCAGAAGATATTTTCCCCAGGTACCGTTTACACGTTCGATATCTTCGTCAAAGACATCAACGGTCTCTCCTGCGGACAATGCCGGCTCCAGAGTCTTACGTGTGTCACGAGAGCCTGCCCAGTTAATCTCTACTTCTACACCGGTAGATTTGACAAAAGCGTCAACAGCCTCGGAGATCGCCTGGCCCTGCGGCTCAGTCTCTGCCCACATCGGCCAGTAAACCAGTTTGGCGCCATCCTCAATTGTACCTGCTGCAGCGGCTGTCTCTGCCGGAGCAGCCTCTGATCCTTCCGGAGCTTTGGTCTCTGCCGAAGCCTGTGTGGTGGGTGCCTGTGTCTCTGCCGTCTTGGTGCTTCCACATCCTGCAAGAGCAGATGCAACCATCGCAGACGCCAGAACTAAACTCAGTATTTTTTTCATGTAAAAAACCCTCCTTTTTCAAATATGTTTATAGTATACACCATTTTTTTGTATATTTCAACGAAAAAAGAAATTTTTTCCACAAATATTCCACAACATATTTCATTTTTGCATATTCTATTTTATGCAACCTTACCATAGCGTTTTATTCCTCCTCATCACCTCCTTTTTTCCTATATATGAATGTCCCGGCCTTTTATGCATAAATAAGGAAGGGCTGGAGTACACTGGTATTAGATATGGAATGGAAAGAATGAAAGGAGGAAAAAACATGGTAGACCGTTGTGTATGCTGCGGCGCAATCATTCCCGAAGGTACGGAGGTCTGTATCAACTGCCGTCACCAATATTTGGATTCTGAGAATGGACAGACTGCGTCATGCCCGGATCACTCCATTTCCCGGGCACAAAATCTGAAGGTGAAGGAAGCTCCCGGCCATTCGAAATAGGATAAGATTTTATTTTTTCCCCGACTCCCTGAGGCAAAGGTAAAATTTCATCATTTCAATGGCCTCATTCTGCGTCTTTTCATCGTATTTTTTCAAGATTCGGTAGGCCAGGTCCGGATTATCGATCCGTTCTTCTCCCGCCTGACCGAACAAAATATAATCCACCGATAGGTCGAGATAATGCGATAAATCCAAAAGTGTCTCTATGGACATGCCGCAGGTTCCCCGTTCAATATCGCCGTAATAATGAACGGCCCTGCCTATTTTACCAGCCACCTCCGCACTCGTCATTCCCAGCTCCTTCCGCCTTTGTCTGATTCTTTTTGCAGCTCCGGTGCGGTCGTATACCATTTCAACTCCTCCTTTATTTCCCCCAATAAAAAATGATCCGGCGGTAGAAACCGCCGGTGTTTTTTGTTTGTATAATTGATGTTGGTTTGTATTTTCCGTTATTCTGCCTGATACCCTCTGTCAATGATGATCTGCAGTATCGTATTCACGTAAGCCTCACACGTCTCTATCTGATCCGCCTCAACCATAATCCGGAGTACTGGCTCTGTTCCGCTTTCACGTACCAGAATGCGTCCTTCCGCGCCCAGTTTTTCTTCCACTATGGCAATCGCATTTTTAACTGCCTCGTCATTTCTGGCGGCGGCCTTGTCCCTGACACGGATATTTTTCAATACCTGGGGATAAACCGTAAACGGTTCGGCCAGTTTGCTGAGCGTCATTTTCTTCTCCAGCATCACTTCCATCATCTTTATGGCAGTCAGAATTCCATCTCCTGTGGCGGCATATTTCCGGAAAATAATGTGGCCGGACTGCTCCCCGCCGAGCCGGTAGCCGTTCGCTTCCATATTTTCATATACGTACTTGTCTCCGACTGCGGTCTTTTCATATTCGATTCCGGCTGCGTCAAACGCCTTGTAGAGGCCGAAGTTGGACATAATGGTGGTGACCACCTTGTTTCCCGCCAGCTTGCCCCGCTCCTTCATGTAGCAGCCATAGATGTATAATATCGCGTCTCCATCTACAACATTTCCATGTTCATCTACACAGAGGCATCGGTCAGCGTCTCCATCGAAGGCAAATCCCACATCCAGGCCGTTTTCCATGACATGCTTTTGCAGGGCCTCAATATGGGTGGAACCGCAGCCCTGATTGATATTAATGCCATCGGGATTGTTATGTATCACATATGTCCGCGCCCCCAATGTGTCAAAGACGTTCTTGGCAATCATCCATGCGCTGCCGTTGGCGCAGTCCAGGCCAACCTTTAATCCTTCATAAGAGCGGGTGGCCAGCGATATCAGATAGCCGATATAGCGGTTCCGCCCAATGGCGTAATCGACAGTTCTGCCGATCTTCTCTCCTTTTGCAAACGGGATCTCTCCAGTAATGCCATCCAGATACGCCTCTACTTCCAGAATTGTATCTTCCTCCATCTTTTCGCCGTAGTAATTGATCAATTTGATACCATTATCATAATACGGGTTGTGGCTTGCTGAAATCATGATGCCGCAGTCGAAGTCCTCCGTTCTCACTACGTACGATACGCTGGGTGTTGTCGTGACATGGAGAAGACAGGCGTCCGCCCCGGAAGCCGTAAGCCCCGCAGCCAGGGCGTACTCAAACATATAGGAGGAACGCCTCGTATCCTTGCCTATTACAACCTTTGCGCGTCCGTCCGCGCGTTTTAATCCATAGTACCAGCCGATAAAACGACCTGTTTTGTATGCGTGCTCTGCGGTCAGAGTTTCGTTGGCTTCGCCGCGGAAGCCGTCGGTGCCGAAGTATTTTGACATAATATGATTTACATCCTTTCATCTAATTACAGGCTTTTATAAAATGTCAAAGCCCATTTATTTTATTAGGTCTTCTTATTTTATTTAAACGAATTTACTCTCCGCTAATGGCATAATATATGTGCCATGCAACTTATAAAAAGAATATTTATATTTATTAAATATCATAAGTTTTACTTAAAATGAATTAATTTCTATCTGGATATCTTAATTGACGATTTCCCTTCTTTCTTCCAGTTTTTTGAAATATACAGGAATCAAAATGTCTTTGTAATGCCCTCCTTATTACACATATATCAGTCCCACACTCGCAAACGGCCTTACCCGCTTATTAGCTTTCTTTCATCTCCCAAATTTTTATTTTTGATGTCTCCAGTATAGAACTGTACGTAGCTAAGTATCTTCCTAAAACAAATGTCCTTATCCACAGGTTAAGGCTTATTAAAAAGGCAGTCTCAATTTCACCCCCTATAAAATTGGTCAGCTAAACATTGTCCAACATATTATTTTTTATTGATAATCACTTAAAACTCTATCCTTTGGAATTAGTCTGACTCGCCAAATAATGACAAATCCATGGATAATTCTGCTTTTGACACTATTGATACCTATGGCGTCCTCAAAGATCCTTTTTTAGATATAGAACATTTTGGTCACTATCAATAAAAGAGCAAATTGACTGTGATAAGTGAGTTGTCCTTAAGTCCATATGGTAAAAGTGTTGGGTAATGACTGTAAAGTACCTGTACTTATAATTTTTCTTAACTTCTCTCAATCAGGTGCCATGGCTGTGGGTTCCGGTAGCGAAGTCTGAGCAATGTAGTCAGAACCATACTGCATGATTACGCCAGAAGTATTAGTTACCCACAGCGCTCCATCTCCATCTTTAACCTTGGCCTTTTTCACTACCTTCCCTGAAGAATTAATCAGGCGGACTCCTATTCCTGGGACCTCAAATGCTTCGTATTCCGCCGCCGTATCTGCCCTCTGAAGTTTTCCTTTATAATAAAAATAACCATCTCTGACTCCAGTTATCCCCTTTCCTTCGCCATCGAAACGGTAAACAGACTTTCTGCTATCTGCCCCATCTATAATAGTACACCTTCCTGTAACTCCAGCGCACCTCTTCGCAGACTCTCCAAAATAATAGAACTCATTTCCGATCTCCAACAACCCCCATGCCACATTGCCGTATCCGTCGAATGCATAGCGCTTTCCCTGAATCTTTTTAATCATATACTTACCGGGAAGGCCACAGGCCGGTTCACCACATGCTGTAAAATAATAGCGTCCCCGGTCTGAACCACCGTCTATCGTTCCTGGGCTATCCAACTCCATCCAGATGTTTTCCAACCTCTGCCCCTGTCTAAGCGATGAAGTTTCTTTCGAATCTGTAATGTAATATCGATATCCCTTTATAGCAGGACTCGTAGATTTTATCGGTATCCATCCCATCTGCATAATGCCTTTTGTATCGAAACAATACGTTTTACCTTCAATCGTCAATTCTCGGTATGTTCCAGAGGTACAGTACTTTTTCTTTCCGTTTTGCGGATCAAAGTAAAAATATGCGTAATCACCATACTCACCGATATAACCGGACACAATCTCATTGTCATCTGACCAACCGTCTGGGATCTCTAGCCACTGCCAGCCATATCGCCGGGCTCCATCTTCTCCGCAGTAAAAAATATTATTAGTATCTCCATCTGCAAGCCACCCAGTAGACATTTCACCAGCCTTATTAAAATGATACTCTTTACCGTCTATGGTATACCATCTATTAACACAAATCTTCCCATTATCTCCTGCATAAAACCAGTTTGAATTATCTGTGCCATCTTCATTGGTTTCTTCAATATGAAACCAACAATTCTCATATAATTCTCCCGTATCACTTAAGTACCGTTTTGAACCATTTTTACTTATCACCCACTGATTCTTATACATAACTCCATTTGTTCCAAAATAATATTGTTTTCCTGTAATTTCATAATATCCGTCCGTTCTCACAGATCCGTTCTCATCCGCATAATACCAATTTTCTGTCATGGCACCCGTTGCTGTATTTTTTATAGCAACTTTAAACCAACCGGTCAGCAAAATTCCAGCCGAATTAAAATAGTATCTCTTTTTATCCTCAGCTACATACCAACGATTCCGATACGACAGACCATTATTATCGAAATAGTACCAGTTTCGCTCGATCTCATGCCAGCCCCATCGTTTGATTAATCCGCTGCCTGGTTCTGCATAATACCAGTTAGAGTATGCCTGTCCCTTACTATTCACCCCAGATATAGTAAACCAACCATTCTCCTGTTTAATACCATTGTCATCTACATAATATCGTTCTCCCTCAATATCAACCCAACTTTTTCTTGGCGAATTACCGTTTGCATCAAAATAGTATATTCCCCCTTCCACATCGTACCAGCCATTCATCAGAAGTGTTCCATCCGGCTTTGCATAATACCAATATGTATAAGAGGCTCCCTTAGAACTAGTATTTGTTATTGTAAACCAAGTATTTTGGTAAAGCCCACTATCCCAGTCAACATAGTGTCGACTTTCGCCCAGTTTAAAAATTTCATTTAATGGACAATTCCCACCCGAATAAAAATAATATTGTTTTCCATTTATGTCATACCAGCCATTTCTATATATTTTTCCATCGGCATCAGCATAGTACCAGTTCGTTTTTACTTCGATATCCGGACTAGTTGGCACACTGTCGATTCCAAACCACTCATTCTCACAGCGTGTTCCGTCTTCCTTTATATAATAGCGGTTACCTTCATAAGTAACCCAATCTTTTCTTACAATCAGCCCATTTTTTCCTACGAACCGCAAGCTTCCGTCTGGCCAAGCTACCCATTGATTTATGACTTTCCTTTCATCCTGCATGTAATACCATTGCCCCTCCCCATCCTGTTGCCAACCCTCCAATGCATAGCTGGTAAACGTATAGAACATAATGAATAAGAAAATCATAAACCATTTTCCAATCCTGTATCGTTTCATCCTTACCTCCTTTATACCTAATATTGAATTAATTACAATGTTTTACCGCTTTAGAGATATTCCCAGTTTTTATTTTCCAAACATAAATCTAAACCTGGTTTTTGTAAAAACGGGAACGAATAAGCACATTATGAGTATGGAACATATAAAAATAAGCAAACTTTCAATTGCATAACTATAATTTTCCAAAGGAAAAAACTTTCCTTTAATAACCTTCATTACCATCTTTAAAACCAGGTGATTTATACAAAGATATATTATGGAATTATATCCTATAAAAAGAAATGTCCTCTTTACAAAGTTCAATTTCCTATCTATAAGTACCGCAATCCTATAAAAAATCCATGTATAAATCGTTGCGTTAAAGTAGGATAGCGGTATGTATCCCCAGATACCCGCTCGTATATTCAATGTGTTATTTTTCAAAATAAGGACTCCATCTATTATGATAAATACTGTAACAAGCATAAAAGCTGTCAAATCTCTTTCTGGTAATTCCAACACTTTTTTGTGTTCCTTCACACAATGCCCAATAAAATAAAATCCTATTGCTGATAGCGCCGAATCTAACGCCAGCGGCAGTCGAAATGGAATATAGTTAGTCCAACTGCAGCCCAACAGCGTCAGTAAGATAAGCACAAATACCTTCTTGTTATTACTATATATTGTTTTATCAATCAGTGCATAAAACAAAGAAGTCCACAACATTGCGGGTAAAAACCACAACGCAGACTCAACGGGCAGATCATAGGTGCCTTTAAAAAAAACTGCTACGATTGATTTCCAAAAAGAAATAAAAAAGTGGGGGGTAAGGATTGCTGCAATTACACTGTATACACATCCCCAAAGCAAATATGGAGACATCAATACCTTCACTTTCTTTAATGAATAGTTTTTTAAACAGGCCGGTCTTCTGTACAAATAACCTGAAATTATAAAAAATAACGGCATATGGAATGCATAAATAAACCGATTTAATGTATTACTCAAGTGCAAATGTCCTAAAACCATAAGCACAATTCCCAGACCTTTTAATATATCAATAAACTCAATGCGCCGCTCCATATTATTACACACCTCTACAGTCACTATAGCATTTCAGTCCTGGTTATTTACAGCTACTCATCCAGAACCTTTTTAATTACCGCAGTCAGCTTTGTACTAGAAATTCCATCTGTATGTGGAAGATATATAATATCTACTCCCAAAGGTTTTAATTGATCTTCATACCGCTTCCACTGAGAAGTTCCTTGCCAGTCAGAACCCACAAACATTTTATCGAAACAATAGTTTTTCCATGCTCTCAATTTATCTTTATCAAATTGGGGGACAACTTCATCTACATATTTCAACGCTGCTACTATCTCAACCCTTTCTTCATAGGGAATAACCGGTATCTTCCCCTTCTCTTTCTGTACCAACTCATCTGTACTCACTCCAACAATTAAGTAATCACAAAGTTCTTTTGCACGAGCTATAATATTTAAATGTCCAATATGGAACATATCATAAACTCCCGTCGTATAACCAATAATTTTTTTTTCTTCCATAGTTTTTCTCCTTAATTCAACGCTTAGGAATATGATGCTGTATATATTTTTTAGCTGTAAGCTTTAAAATAAATATTCTTGGTAATTTATAATTCAATTCTAGATTCTTTACCATATCTGAAGTTAGATCACCGTAATACTCTCCTCCCCGTAAAATCCGTGTATTCTTTCTTATTTGACTTAATGCCATTAGACTTTTTTCTTTTTGACACTCAAATAATGGGATGCAACCGTATAATAAAGCCGCTCCACATAAGATAGCAGCTTTATATAAAATGATATCTTTATATTCTAAGTAAAACTTTTCTCTAGCTATCTGAATAAGGAAATCGGCCACTTTAACTTTATCCAGCTGGGCTTCTATTCTATGGACTGTTGAGCAGTCATTTTGAAAATAATGGTAGAATGTATAATCAATCTTTACAGTTTTTTTTGAAGCAAGTGTTGCCAGCGTATGAAATGCGGAATCTTCATACAGCATTTTTTCCGGAAAACGAATTGGTTTACCCGCATTTGAATTTAGAAACTCTTTACGATATAATTTACACCAAAAGTATCCCGGTTGACGCAGAAGCTTTTCTCGTTTTAATTTAGTCATATTACCAAGTTCATCTTTCGCATTACAATACACATCAACTAATTCGCATCTTCCATCTGTATAAACTAAGTCGTAATTTCCACATACAATATCCGCCAATGTATTTTCTGCCTCATAATATAACTTTTCACAAGACTGCTTTTCTATCCAATCATCACTATCTACAAAAAGAACGTACTCTCCATTTGCTATGTCCAATCCGGCATTACGAGCAGTACCCTGTTTCTGGTTTTCTTTCTGAAATAATATCTTAATCTTTTCTGGGTATTTCAGCGCAAATTTTTTCATTAATGCTTGGCTGCTATCCGTAGAACAGTCATCAATTAATATTATTTCCACCTCATCGAGCGTTTGTGACAAACAGGAATGAATACATCTTTCCAGAAACTTTTCTGCATTAAATACCGGAATAATAATGCTTACTTTTTTCATATTTTCTCCCCCACTACATTTATCTTTCGCATAAATTCACAAATTTGCGCTGCTGCTGTCCCTCTTTCATAGCTCCCAATCTTCTTCATAAACTGAAATATTGCTGCTCTATATCTCTCTAAATCGAAATCTTTTACCGTGTTACACAATTGCTTCATATTTTGGGCAATAGGAAAAGGAAGAGTTTCTATATCAAAATATAATCCCCGCTCATTCGCAAGATATTGTTGCAAATCAGGTACATAAAGAACACAAGGTTTCTGCGCAATGGCCATATCAAACATGCAAGAAGAATAATCAGTAATCAGCAAATCAGCGGCTGCAATCAACTCCTGCATATCAGAATAATGGGTCATTGATATACAACTGTTATTATTTACTTCCTCATCGATATTCGGATGAAGTCGGCATCCAATTGCCCATTTTTCGTTATTATACTCCTGCAACACATCTGCAAGCTGAGTGAACTCCATACCGTATGTATTAGCCTTTTTATTATTGCGAAAAGTCGGTGCATACAGAGCCAATTTATAATCGTATGGTATTTGGTAATACTGAAATACCTTGTTTCTTATTCTCTTTGACTGATTTAACAAGATATCACACCTCGGTGTTCCGCTCTTTAAAATCTCTCCATGAAACCAGAATGATCTTCTAAATATATTTGTACTGAAATCGCATCCGGAAATAAGTAAATCAATTTTTGCAGAATCAATTCTTGCAGCTTTTATATATGATTCCGGTAATGTTTCAACAGCATCCCCTTCTATTTTCTTTAATCTGAGAGAACTATGCCATGTCTGAATATAAACCTGTTCTAAACGTTTATAAAAATAATGCGCTTCTCCCATTCGTGCATTACAGATAATAAATCGTGCAGTAGAGATTTCGTATAAGTAGTCCATTGAAAAGTAGCGAACAATACGAATTTCTTCTGGTATGTCCCTCGGTAAAGCTACTGTTGAATCAAAAACCCATACAATATCAAACTCTCCGGGATAATTGTTTAATAAATAAAGTGCAATGTATTTAGGATTACAGCCAAAATGCTTAAAGTCATCCGCCCACATCAATACCTTATTTTTCTGAACTGGATGACGCTGAAACTTCCATATGTATATTTTATGTCTTAATTTTTTTACTTTAGATATTAAACTCATATTTTTCCCCTCATAATTGACGACAAATTTTTTCCTACAATCCACAAGTATTTAAATTCATCCGATCTTCTATAAAGCAAAAAAATAATAACATTTGACACGACAAAGGCAATCACTGCTTTTAAAAATACTAATGCAATATTACTATCAGGAATGAATTGTGTAAGAATCGTACATGTGATACCAAGAAAAAGAAATATGAAAGCTTTCCATATATAATCCACATAATATTTTACTGGTGATACATGCAGTCCTCTCTTAAACACCATGTAAGGATCAAACCAAACATTTGTGGAAAGCCTCGCAACTGCAGTTCCCCACAATACTCCAGCCACGCCCCATAACTTCGCAAAAATAATAGATGCAACTATATTAATTACAGCCGAAAAAATTGGCCTCATCTTTCCTTCTACAAATATGCCTAATGTCTGGCGAAAATTAAAAGGAGCATAAAGCATTCCTCCTATATACATATTCACTGCAATAATAAGAGAAACCGATGTCGGCAAAATATAATCGTCACCAATCCAAATGTGGACAAATGGGGTCATACATATAAATAAACATATAGAGCAGACAGCATAAAGCCAGAATGTCACAAGATTAATTACATAAAACAAAAAAACCTTCTTGTCCTTATCATCTCCTGCATTTAGATTACCGATGCTTGCTGTTAAATTGCTGAAAACAGTTGACAAAAGACTGCTTACTGAGGTTTGTAGGAGAAGATAGTTGGAATATATGCCAACAGCAACAACTCCAACAAACGAAGAAATAATAATGTTATCTGTAGAATTCAATGCAAGAGAGCCAATTTTATATATAATTAAAGCTCCAATATTATCTTTGATTTTTCTTCTCTCTCCATATTCAAGGGGCTTAACATCCTTTCTTTTTAAAAATGGAAATAACTTATCGGCACAATGATACACAATTATATTCTGCACAATACCAAATCCTATTTGAACTCCCAAGTATACCAAATAATTCCGAAAAAAATTAAGGCATACAATCTGAATCACCGCCAATAAAATATTGCTAAAATAAGAAATCAGATTTATTATGTAATTTTTCTGGCATGCTGAAACAAATGCCCCTTTATAAGAAAACAAATAAGAAAAGGCTGAGTTTGCTACATACATAATATAGATTAATCTGATGTTAGGAATAGATTCCATATCATTTATTATGTAAGGAAGAAGAGGTAACATTATAAGGCCAAGTATTAGCACAACAAAAAACAAAATTCTATATACCCTTGAATAGAGCTGCATTAAAGAGCATATTTTATCTTCATCATTTTCTGCAATAGGCTTATACAGACTAAATATTATTGCTTGTCCAACTCCCAACTCAGCAAAAGACAGTACCGTCAAAATATTGCTGAACAAACCGTTTATTCCCAGATATGTTGATCCTAATACATGGATAAAAATTGTTCTTGTAATGAATCCAGTAACTGTCAACAACAACTGTCCAAAAAGCCCTGTAATGATATTATTAAGTGAGTTTTTAATTCTCAAGTCATTTCCCCCTATTTTTCCAACATAGTATTTAACAGTTGGTCTATATTACAGTACTTTTCTAACATGCTGATTTCATCCCCCTTATACTCATGCAATTCCTTTACTACAATACAGCCCGGAATATCATCATAGGAAAATGCAATACCGTCTTTGGGATGGTCCATCAGGAAATCTTCAATATCCTTTTTACTAAACCCTTCCCGCTCTGATATCTTATACAAAATTTTATTTTTATTAACTCTTCCAGCCCTTCGATACCATTTTTCTTCGGCCTCTTTTTCTGATCTATAATGCATAAAGTAAATCTCTATATCTCCTAATCGGGCAACTGGATATTCCCATCCGTCTTCGATTAGATCATAATATTTTGCATCTCGCAAAGATATAAACTCCAATTTTTTTTGTAAATACTCATCTAAATTTCTACAAAACTTAACATAATCAGGACCAAATATCAGCAGACCAATGGTTGGCGTCAGATATTTAAGCCCATACCTCTGATAAACAAATCCTGCCCAACAATTATTTGAAATAATCGTAAAATCACTAGATCTAATTTTTCTTTTATTTATTATGCATTTATGGTAATTTCTTAACTTAATTACTGCATTTTGAATCTTACATATTAACATCATGCCCAACTACTTTCTATATTCATTATATTTTTCCAAATATCTTTCTTATGTAATAAAAACAATCCATTGTACTCAAAGTTACCCTGCACAATAAAAACAATAGTTTTTCTTTATACGTCCCTCCTCTTGAAATGGTTTGACGAAGCATTTCCATACGTTTTTTCAGATAAATACATTCTTCTTTATATCTCTCATTCTTCGCATCACAATACATGTACAGCAATATATAAAATTCTTTTCTATAAGTTTTATTCAATAGTTCTTCATACCCAAGATCCCTGAAACACTTATTGCGATGATCAAACGCCTGAAATATATCTAATCTTTCAGGTAGAAACCCAGATTTAATAATGCTCCCTGATCTTATAACATAATGATAGAGTACTTGCTCTGAATAAACACAAGATTTACATTTTTCTAAAATATCTGATATCATATATTCATCTTCATAAATAATTCCTTCTTTAAATCGCAAGTCAGAGAATAATTTTCTATCATACATTTTTGTACATGCAGAAACAGCAATTCCCCCTAACTCATAAACTTTCATAAACATGTTGTACCGATCCGTACAGTATTCAGGGATTCCTTCCCAAGTTACAGTTTTCCCATTGTCACCATAATTTTCATCATAAAAGAATTGAATTAACTCTGGCCCTTTATCATATTGGTTGTACAATTTTATTAAATACTCTGCCATTATTGGTTCAACAAAATCGTCTCCATCAACAAACAGAATAAAATCTCCTTTTGCAGCCTCCAATCCCACATTTCTTGCAGAAGATAATCCACCATTTTCCTTGTGAATCACCTTTATTCTTTTTTCCTGATTAGCCCATTGATCACATAGACTCCCTGTACCATCCTCAGATCCATCATCCACGAGAATAACTTCTATATTCTTATATGTCTGGCTGATTATACTTTGAATGCATTTATTAATATATTTTTCTATATTATAAACTGGTACAATAAATGTAATTTTTCCCTCCATGATCTTACCTACCTACCAACTTTTTAACCTGTTCTTTCATCCATCTCAGTATCCGTTCTTTTTTCCCAATAAAAAAAGAATTCTTCATAATGCTTTTTGCTTCTTCAACCGTTAGATTTTCCTGGTTTATGCACCGCCAAAGGCAGTCTTGTATGATTTTATAAAAGCATTGGGAGTTATAATATTGTACTTTTTCATTCGCATCATAAGCTTTCCTGAAAAACACTTCTAAATGATTTATATCAGCAAGTGTAAGGGTTGGAAAATTGGTACAGCATTTTAAATACGCATTAAATTCGTTATCATTATATACAAACCCCAAATGTAATAATTCACGTTTTTTTAACTGATACATACGTTTTTCATTCTCAAAATCATAATTCTGTGTGATTTGCTTTTCATGTATGCGATAGTCCAACAATGGCTCTGGACAATTATTTATCTCATACTTTTCTGCAATTCTGCACCACAAATCATAATCTTCAACCTTTTCAAAATGACTATCATACAAAAAATCGTTATCTAACAATACTTTTCTTCGTATTAAGACTGTAGGATGCGCAACCGCACAAGAAAAAAACATATTCGCCTTAATCCAGTCACTCCCTGTTGGTAGTCTTGCATTTCCCTGGAAACCACCTATGAAGGAAACATCAGTTCCACACACAGCTACTTCCGGATGGCTTTCCAGATATGATACCTGTTTTTCAAATCTATCATTATGGGCAATATCATCTGCATCCATTCTGGCTATATACATTCCTGAAGCGATACTAAACCCTTTATTTAGCGTATACACAATCCCAGAATTTTTTTCATTTTTTTGATATAAAATACGGCTGTCCTTATAGGATAAAATAATTTCTTCCGTTTTATCTGTAGAACCATCATTTATAATAATAAATTCGAAATCATAAAATGTCTGTCTCAGAATACTGTTTATCGCTTCTTCCAAAAATGATTCGGCATTATAGACCGGCATAACAACACTGATTATTGGCATACTGTCATCTTCCCCATTTCCAATTTAAGAACTGAGCACACGCACACAGCAACGCAACATGTCTATTTAAAATCCATCTGCCACGAATTCCACCACTCTCACTTTTCTTAATTGCTTCACGCAGCTTTGTATCACTGCAAATTCTTTTTACCGCCTGATATCGCTTTATTGGTGAAAAAGTTGATGTTTTATAATAATAATTGTTAATTGATGCCAATGCTCCTCCTATAAACTGACTTAAATAAGCAGTATGAAATTCCTCACCATCTCCCCAAATTTGTTTTAATGCATTCTCTAAACAAATTGTTGCTGCTCTCACACACTCATAATAATCCGAATGAAATTTATGGACTACACTTTCGTCATGCATAAATCTAATATAAAATGCTTCTTTTAAATAATAAATTTTATTGGCATATCCCATCGTATATATATTAAAAATTCTATCCTCTGAAAATCGAATTCCCGCTGGAAACATGATATTTTTTGACTCTAGCATATTTCTGCTATATATACACCGCCACGTAGCCCCCGCTAATTCAAGCAAAAGCTCTGGTGATATATTATTTTTTGTCAAACATACACTATTTGGAAGTTGACGGATTGTGTCTAGTTCCCTCTCTCCACTGGAATACACAGTAAGCGCATCACATATCACCATATCTGCCTGTTTTTCACAGGCCCTACTAAGTAGTTGCTGGTACATGGAAGGAAGTATCCAATCATCTGCATCAACAAATCCAATATATTTTCCGCTGGAAGCTGCTATTCCAGAATTTCTTGCCACACTGACACCGCTGTTTTCTTGATGAATCACCTTAATACGCTTATCATTTCCAGCCAATGAATCACAAATAGCCCCTGTATCGTCAGTAGAGCCATCATCTACAAGAATTAATTCAAACTTTTTTTCAGTTTGATTAAGAATTGATTGTATACATTTCAATATGTGTCTTTCGCCGTTATATATTGGTACAATTATGCTGACTAATATCTCACTCAAGAATCCACCCTCTTTTCATTAAGGTATTTTATTCTTCCAATTAAAATTCCTAACATCATATATGGCATTAAATTAGGGTTTAATGCCAGCAAACCAAGTTCTACAGATTGTTGAATATATATCAGAAGAAAAGCAACCATACTCCCTATAACAATAGAGTCCTGTTTATAATTCATTCCTTGTATCAGGATTGCTTTCAGGCTATGAATCCACAAACAAAAACCGATCACGCCAAAAGCAGTCAAACAGGTAATTGCCGAATTATGCCAGTAACCTCCGTTAAGATTGCCTGTTCCGGTTATCATATGTTGTGATAGAGATTGAAATCCATACTGCCAAATATGATCCCGTCCATTAAAAAACGGCTTCTGAAAATACTCTAAACTCCACAGATTCAATTGGTAAGCAATTGCCGTTGGCGAAACCAGAACTACGATAATGGAAATACTTAAAGGAACCAACAGCCAAAATATAATATTCCGCTCTCCTGTAAGCATAACTTCAGGAATTATCGACAATGCAAACAAGATACCAACAGTTGCAAAAAGAATACAGGATCGCGAATCTGTTGGATAAATAAGAAAAGAATACCCTGTAGCCACTGCAGTAAGAAAAATTTTATCTCTAGTTTTATCCGTTTTAAAATAAGGGATTAAGAATACTAGAAAGCTGTTAAATCCAAGCATACCTATTGTATTGGAATTCCAGCCTGCTAATATATTTCCATAATTATAGACCACAAGTACAAATCCACCCAAGAAACCGAAACACAGACTTGTTAACCGCATCGTTTTTTCTTCTACCGACACTTTGCCTATCAAAAAAATCAACAAATATGCCCAAAGGTAATTTAAACTTGACATTCCATACCCATGAAAAAAAACAACAGTAACAAAAAACAATGCAAATAAACCAAACGTATAAAAATATCTCCTTTTTATCCGGAATTTCCCCACTTTCTTATAACGGACAAGCATGACTGCTATCACCATACCATAAACTATCCATCTGGCAATTTCAGTGGTATGGTATGTGGCCCCTAAGCCGGTATTATTGAACAGATTGAAAAACCAAATAATAGCCATAAGACTTGTGTATAAGATTGAATTCATGGTAACCTTTCTACTAACTCATATGTTTTCTAAAATTCTCGATATATTTTGTAATAAATCCAAAATAAACCGCCTAACGGAATTGCAAGCATTTTCATGTAACGATGCCTGCCTATGTATACAATTTTTTTATTTCCAGAGAACAAACGGAAGCAATAAAATTTTCCTGCATAAATAAGCTGGTCTTTTATTTTTGGCTGCATATCAATTCTCTGCATAAAATACTGGCAATATCCACTAGGGTTATCTTTCATCATTTGATTGAGGTTACTGGTATATCCATCTATCTGATATTCACATATTGTCAATACTTTTGAAAGTAGTCTCATTCTGCATACTTCTGCAATTTTGTCATAAACTACGCATTCTGTAACAAATTTTTCATTTTCAAATACTGGAAATGGATATTTACGGGCAATAAAAGTCGGATATATCAATGAAAATTCCCCTTTGCATTGATACACTAAACTAAGTTCACTTGTCGATGCATATGAAATATTTAGCGGAAAATTTTGACTAAGTCGTTCTCCATCTTTCATGGCTTTATATGCTATAATTCCTTCATCAGGTCTACACGCTGTTAAACATATAGCCACATTTTCCATTGCATCTGGCGCCAAATAATCATCAGAATCCAGACACATAAAATACTCTCCCTTTGCTAATAAAAGGGCAGTATTGTAGGCGGTATGTTTCCCTCCATTTCCTTTTTTTTTATAACGTACAGAGAACTTTTTATTTTTCAAAAACACTGCGACTACATTTTCTGTCTCATCTGTTGAGCCATCATCTATAATTAACCATTCAAAATTAAAAATGCGCTGTGAAAGGAGGCTTTGATATACTCGCATTAATTTATTTGCACGGTTGTAGGTTGGTGTAAAAACTGTTATTTTCAACTTTTCAGTATACCCCCCTGGATATTATTGTTACTTACTCAATATGTCTGCAATTCTTTCGCTGGCATGTCCGTCTCCGTACGGATTTGAAGCATGACTCATGGCGCTGTATGCTCCTTGGTCATTTAACAAACGACTGAACTGCATATAAATTTCATTTTCTTCTGTACCGGTCAGCTTCAAGGTACCTGCTGCAATCCCCTCTGGCCGCTCAGTTGTATCTCGCATTACCAAAACCGGTTTACCGAGGCTGGGAGCTTCCTCTTGAATCCCTCCTGAATCTGTCAAAATCAGATAGCTTCTGTTTTGAAAATTATGAAAGTCCAATACATCCAATGGCTCAATAATATGTATACGTTTATTATCACCTAAAATCGCATTTGCAGTCTCACGAACTGCTGGATTCATATGTATTGGATAAATTGCTTTTACATCAGAATTTTCATTAATTACCCGCTGAATTGCATTAAACATATGTTCCATTGGCCTTCCAAAATTCTCCCTGCGATGAGCCGTAATCAGAATTAAACGGCTTCCTTTGGCCCACTCCAGTTCCGGATGTGTATACTCATCATGCACTGTTGTTTTTAATGCATCAATTGCAGTATTACCAGTCACATATATCGTCTCTGCTCTTTTTCCTTCTTTAATCAAATTTTCTTTTGCCCGTTCTGTTGGCGCAAAATTATAACGGCTAATAATACTAACAGCCTGCCTGTTAAATTCTTCCGGATATGGTGAATATAAATTATAAGTCCTTAATCCAGCTTCCACATGACCGACCGGAATCTGTAGATAAAAGCAAGCCAAAGCAGTTGCAAATGATGTAGATGTGTCCCCATGCACAAGTACAATATCTGGTTTTTCGTTTTCTAAAACTGTCTTAATAAGTTTTAAAACATTTGCTGTTACATCAAATAATGTCTGCCTATCTTTCATGATAGACAAATCATAGTCCGGTGTAACCGAAAAAACTTCCAGTACTTGATCAAGCATTTGACGATGCTGCCCCGTCACACAGACTATAGTCCTTATATTTTTTCTGAGTCTAAGTTCGTTCACAAGCGGACACATTTTAATAGCTTCCGGCCTTGTCCCGAAAACCAGCATAATTTTTTTCATTATCATCCTCTTTTTGTTCCTTTTAAAAATATAAAACAATTTATTCCAAAAATTCGATGAAACACTCGGGTTATTTTGCTGCGTATCCGTTGTTTTTGTGGAACCCATGATTTATTAAACCAGTGTATTACAGCTGTATTAGGTGACTGATGCAAAACACCTGTAGCATTATCAAATGGGCAGAAATAATCTCTCGGATACAATACAAAATCATCTATTACCTGATATTTACCGTTTGGAACAAATCCCCTTTCAGTTAGCATAGATGTGATAATAGTAACATTGGTAGTTGTATCGGGACATCCAGCCCGAGAGATAAAATGCCGGTTATTATAATATGATAGCAGATGTTCATACAACGGAAAGCCTTTTTCTGCTGCCATAATTCCAGTTGGTATTGCAGTTTTAGATTCGAATCCTGAAAAAGCTTTATTATGCAAAAATTCATCCAGCCTCTTTATAACCTCGACATCTGTATCCATATAAATCCCCCCCTGTGTATACAAAATGTAAAGGCGGGCGTAATCTGTTACAAAGGCAAATTTTCTATTTTCGTAAGCCTCTTTTACATATGAACAACAATTAATATTAAAATTATCTTCGTTCCATTCAATGATTTCATAATCCGGACAATACGTTCTCCAACTCTCTATACATTTCTCCGCGAGTACAGGCATTTTACCTTGTCCAAACCAACAATAATGAATTTTTTTGGGAATCATATATTTCCGCTACTTTCCTTTCTAAATAAACCCAGACTTTGTTTATGTAGTATCCTATATACAGGTCCGGGCAACAGTCCCACTAATATAGGACGAAACACCCACAAATAATTTTTCTGAGGCAGATTTAATTTTTTAACTGCTGAAGCACATACTCTAGCTTCATTTACTCTATACTTGAATTTTCTTCTGCTGCAGGCCTTACGGTCATCTCGCATTTTATATAATGGTTCTGCAAGCGAAAATCCCTTATATCCTCTTGCATACATCCGGACCCATAAATCCCAGTCTTCTACACGCCTCCTTTTTCCAGATTCTGAGTATCCGCCTACAGCTTCGTATGCTTCCCGCCGCACCATACAGGGTGCATGGCAGAAAGGGGTACCTCGTGCCAGTTGGCAGTATGGAGGTTCTCCACTACCTCTTCCTCTACGAAACACCCCATTCTCATCAAAGTAAATCATTGGAGTACTCACAATTGCATATTCAGGATGCATATTTAGAAAATTAACTTCCTTTTCAAATCTATTTGGCAAAGATATATCATCTCCATCCATTCTTGCTATATAATCTCCACGAGCATACTTAAGACAATTATTTAGTGTATAGCTCAGTCCTTGGTTTGTCTTATTTCTTAATAGAATAATTCTATCAGAATACTGCTGCTGATAATTTTGCGCTATATCATAAGTATTATCCATAGAACCATCATCACATATAACCAAGGACCATTCCGTATATGTTTGAGAAAGAATTGATTTTATGGCTTCTTCTAGCGTTGAAGCGCAGTTATAAATCCCCATAATTACAGTTACTTTACTTTGCATGGAATCCTCACTTTATTCTTACTAAAAGAATCTGTTAATAATATACCTTTTATAACTTTTTATCGTATGCAGACAAAGGATACTCACATAAAGCTGTTTCATTAGACTATCCTCCTGATTGTCGTTTCTACTACCAATGCTTTATCAAACTCTGCTTCCATAATGCTTCTGGACATTCTACCCATCTCCACCTTTTTTTCATAAGGGAGCTGAACAAACGTCTTCATCGCCCGGTATAACTGCTCTGCATCACGCTTTGGCACAAGATAGCCATTTTTCCCCTCTGCTACTGCTTCTCTGCACCCAGCTATGTCCGTTGTAATCAAAGGTCTTCCCATTGCTGCTGCTTCGAGAAGAGTATTAGCCATCCCCTCATGGTAGGAAGGCAGTACAAAACAGTGGCACCCCTTGAGAAAGGGTTTCACATCGCTTTGAAACCCGTAATAGTTGAGTACGCCATCTTTTTTCAGCCTTTCCATCTGTTCTTCATAAGGTTCCTCCATTGGGCCGACAACCTGAACACTACTATTTCCGAATTCTCTCTTTATTAGTTCAGCCGCTCGAATGAGCTCCTCAATTCCCTTTTCCTTCATTATTCTTCCAATAAACAGGAAAACTGTACCGTTCTCTTCCGGAATCGGAGCCATTCTGTACTCCTCCAGGTTGATTCCGGCCCCCGGCAATAGGCAGCTTTGAGATTTCCTCACAATTCGTTCAGACAGGAAAAGCTTTTGATTTTCCTCATTTTCGAAGAAAACTGCTTTTGCCCTTTTTATTGTTCTTTTATAGAAAGACACGACCAGCCTTTTCATCACCCCCTCTCTCTGAAAGGCCGACCCCAGGCCCGTTATATTAACCGCATATGTAATTTTATGAAAGGAAGCCACCATACCCCCGTATATATTTGGTTTGATGGTATAGGTGATGATGAGATCCGGCTTTATCCTACGTATCAGCCTTTCATATGCTATCACAAGCTTACCATCCCGAATCGGGTTCATCCCTCTTCGGTCCATGGTTGTCTCCACATAAACACAGCCCATTTCTATAAGCTTCGGAATTAACTCTCCTTGGGGAAGGGAGATATACAGATGGTTATTTTCCAGGAGCTTTTTAAGAAGCTCCTTTCGAAATTTGTATAGGCCGACATCATTATTTGCTAAAATCAGTATTACCATACCTTTTCCCCTATTCCCTATTGCCAGCAAAGTACTCTGCTGTCACTGAAGTATCGCTGTGGATTCCCTCTTGCTTAAAGGCTTTCCACACTGTTATCAGGATGATCTTCCAATCTCCTAAAAATGTTATATGATCCACATATTCCACATCTTTCTCAAATTTTTCTTCCCAGGATATTGCATTCCTTCCGCTAATCTGAGCAAGCCCTGAAAGCCCCGGCCTTACCTCATGACGTCTTCGCTGAACCGGACTATACAGGGACAAATACTGCTCAAGAAGTGGTCTTGGGCCAATTACCGCCATATCGCCTTTCAAGATATTAAACAGCTCAGGAAGTTCATCTAAGGATGTGGAACGGAGCATTTTTCCAAATTTTGTCAGACGTGCATCATCTGGAAGCAGATTTCCATTCCTGTCTTTTAAATCAGTCATTGTTCTGAATTTATACAGATGGAATATCTTTTCGTTCTTCCCCGGCCTATTCTGTTGAAACAAAACTGGACTTCCAAGCTTCACTCGTACCAGACAGGCGACAACAAGCAGAATCGGGCTCAAAAAGATAATTGCTATGAAAGCGCAAAAAAAATCCTGTGGTCGTTTTATATATTTTTCGTAAATCCCTTCTTCATGCATTTTCTATTCCCCGTTTTATCCTTTTTGCCGGCAATCCCACATAGGTACCTTTTTCAGTGATACTCTTTGTTACAACCGCCCCAGCTCCTACCATGCAGTCAGCACAAATGGCAATGTTATTTCTAATACAACTGCCAACCCCAATCCAGACTCCGTCACCGATCACCACATTTCCCGAGATATGACAGCCAGGTGCAATATGTACGTAATCTCCTATGATACAATCATGATCTACCGTACTTCCTGTATTTACAATTACCCCTTTTCCCAATACGGTTCCGCTGTTTACCACTGCATTAGCCATGACCACACTTCCTGCATCTATCTTCACATCATCCGCAATCACGGCACTGGGATGAACAAGAACCGCAATCGTGCAGCCTTCCTTTTCCAGTCTTTCCTGAATATTTTTCCGAATTGTACAGTCACCAATAGCCACTACAATCTCTTCGTACATTGGCTCACTGTCCACAAGACTATCAAATGCACGCTCAGCGTTTGAAAACTGAAGTGTCCTGCCAGACACCGGCCCCACTGTTTCATATCCTGATACTTTCCGTGTCTGATCATCATCCAAAAACGCAATTCTTCTGTATCTACCCGTCTTTTTTGCAATATCCGCAACAACTTTTCCCTGGCCGCCCGCACCGACAATCAGAAGTCCAACATTTTTATTTTTTAGCTCCATAAAATCCTCCCTGACAGCTACCGATACGTTTCTATCAAAAACACTTCCGTATAATCTCTATTACCCTCTCCTGCTCTTCCACCCCCATCTTTATATCACTGGGCAGACAAATCCCCCGTTCAAAGATATCTCTCCCCACATCGTCTCCATCCACACTTATAAAATCCCGGTCTGCGAACACTGGCTGCATATGCATCGGTTTCCAGATGGGCCGCGACTCTATGTTTTCGGCTTCCAGGGCAAGGCGTATCTTTTCTGGGGTTACTTTTTCACTTTTTACCAGGCTGCTGTCAATTACCATACAGCTTAGCCAAAAATTCGGTTCTGAACAGTTCAGGTAAGGGTTCATAAAAACAGGAAGGTTCTTCAGACCTTCCCGATACCGTTCGTATATTTCTTTTTTTCTCGCCTTGTGCTCTTCCAGATGGAGAAGCTGCCCGCGGCCGATTCCTGCCACCACATTGCTCATGCGGTAATTATAACCGATCTCAGAATGCTGATACCACGGTGCGGTATCCCGTGACTGAGTGGACCAGAAACGGGCCTTTTTTATGGCTGGCTCCTCATCAGAAAGAAGCATTCCCCCTCCCGATGTGGTGATAATTTTGTTTCCATTAAAGGAAATACAGTTATATTTTCCAAAGGTACCCGTTTGTCTTCCTTTGTATGTGGCAGACAGGCTTTCTGCCGCATCCTCAATCAGGATAACGCCGTACCGATTGCACAGCTTTACAATTTCATCCAGCCTGGCTGGGGTTCCATAAAGATTGGCCACGATAACCGCCTTTACACGGGAACCGTATTTCTTTAAGGCTATTTCAAGCGCGGCCGGATCCATATTCCACGTATCCCGCTCTGAATCGATAAAAACCTGAATTCCATTTTCATAGGAGACAGGATTAACCGTGGCCGCAAAGGTTAGGTCTGAACACAGTACAATATTGCCTGCCTTTACGCCGGCAAGCTTCACCGCTAGATGAATCGCCGCCGTCCCTGCTGTCAGAGCCGCCGCATATTTTACGCCCACATAAGCGGCCATCTCTTTTTCAAATTCATTCACATTTTTTCCCAAAGGGGCCACCCAATTGGTATCAAATGCTTCTTTTACGTATTTTTGTTCCTCTCCATGCATTGTCGGAGAGGAGAGGAATACCCTTTTTCTTTCCACGTTTCATACATCTCCCTTTTTCTTTTTCTCCAGTATCTCCAAGCCGACCTCTACTCGCTGCAGACAGCCCATCATGGGGAATTCCAGCCAGGCCTTTCGTCTGTGGCGGTCTATTCTGGTGATCAGGCCTTCCCGTCCCTTTAATGGTCCATCGAGAATCGTTACACGGTCATTGACGATCATTCCCATGGACATAGTCACCACCTGTTCCTCTTGTCCGAAGTCAATCAGAAATTCTACTTCTTTCGGAGTCAGTGCAGCAATTATGTGATCTGTGTTCAAAAGCTTCGTCAATCCAATGACCCGCTTCAGCTCAAGGAAAAGCGCCTCTGGATCCTCGCTGACAGCGAAGACATATCCGGGAAACAGAATTTTCTTTTCTTTATGCCACTCTCCCTGATAGCGTTTCATTTCCTCATAGTACGGAATAAAACACTTCTCCAGCGCCTTCCCTCCCACCAGTTTTTCACACTGTTTTCTTATCAACTCCTCTGTTCCCGATCTTACCTGTATCACATACCACATGGTTTTACACTTCCTAATCGTATCCGATTATATCTGACCATTTTCTTCAGCAAAAATACACATAGCGAAATACATGTTAAATCTTAATTTGCAGTCTATTTTCACCACATTTTAGGGCATGCTTCGCCATTCCGTCCAACTGCAGGCGGATTTTTTTAATTTTTTGTCATTCAATTGATATGAAACGCGGCAAAGCGACGATTTCAATCAATCAAAATTTTTTACTCCACTGACTGCTCATACTGATACTCCGGTATAATCTTCTGAACCAGCTGCCTCATATCCCCAGTCTCTTTCCACGCAGCTTCGTCAAGTCCAGCCAATTCTAACTCGAATTTTTCATAATCCATCTCAATCGGCTTCCCAATAAATATCCGGCTATTCTTCGTCCCCTGCAGCCCTTCCTCCGCCATCAAAAGCTCTTCATACATCTTTTCTCCCGGCCGAAGTCCCGTAAACACAATATCGATATCTTTATATGGCTCATATCCGGAAAGACGGATCAGGTTTTCCGCCATATCCAGAATTCTCACAGGCTCACCCATATTAAGCACAAAGATTTCTCCGCCTTTTGCATAAGCCCCGGCCTGCAGGACCAGACTTACGGCTTCCGGAATGGTCATGAAATATCGGATGATTTCCGGGTCCGTGACGGTTACGGGGCCGCCGTTTTCGATCTGTTTCTTAAATAATGGAATCACACTTCCATTACTCCCCAGCACGTTGCCAAACCTCACCGCGACAAATTCCGTGCTGCTCTTGCTGTTGCACATCTGGATCACCATTTCACAGAGGCGCTTGCTGGCTCCCATGATATTCGTGGGATTGACTGCTTTATCGGTGGAAATTAAGACGAAATGCTTCGTCCCGTACTTCATGGCCGCTTTGGCAGTTTTGTATGTTCCAATGACATTATTCTTGATTGATTCATTTGGACTGTCTTCCATGAGCGGTACATGTTTATGCGCCGCAGCGTGATACACGATGTCCGGACGGTATGTATCGAAAATAGAGTCCAGCCGGTTCGTATTTCTTACGGATCCAATCAGGGTGACGAGATCCAGTTCCGGATAGTTCCTCTTTAATTCCTGCTGAATCTCATAAGCGTTGTTCTCATACATGTCAAATATAATCAGACGCTTTACCTCGTGGCCGGCCAGCTGTCTGCACAGTTCGCTGCCGATGGAGCCGCCTCCGCCTGTTACCAAAACCACTTTCCCTTTTACGTATCCCATAATCTCATTTAAACTGACCTTTATGGGTTCCCTGCCTAAGAGATCATCGATTTCCACATCACGCAGCCTGGAGATGCTGACTTCACCACTCATTAACTGATACAGACCCGGGAGTATTTTCAGGCTGCATTTCGTTCTCTGGCAGATCTCCAGAATCTTTTTCCGCTCTACACCGGTAACGGTGGGTATCGCAATATAGATTTCCTCAATATTGTACTTTTCCGCTAACTCGGGTATCTCCTCCCGCGTCCCCCGGATCGGTACGCCATTGATATATTTTCCGTTTTTATTCCGATCGTCATCTATGATACAGACCGGTATACCAGGTGCCTTTTCGCTGCTGTTTAACTCTTTTATCAGAAGAGTGCCCGCCTGACCGCCGCCGACAATCATGATCCTCTTTTTTACCGCGGCATCCCGCTTTCTTCCCAAATGTCTTCCTGCAAGCCGCAGCGCCCGGTAGCTCATACGGCTGATTCCCACAAATGCCGTTATAAATAAAAGCCATAAGATATAGTAGCTTCTGGGCACCTCGATGCTTAAGAATCTCATTCCCAGGATTTGCAGAATAAACGTTACACCACAGGCCGCGACAATGGATTCCAGCTCAATTATCCCGGCGCTGCTCCACATAATGGAATACAGGCGGAACAGAGCGAATACAAGAACGGTCGTCACCGTCAGAATCACGCTGTATGACGTGACTGCGCTTATATATTGTGAGGGTATGGATTTTGTAGACAAATCAAACCGGATCCAAAGAGCTAAAAATGAGCAGATCTGAATCATACAGATATCGTAGATAAGAAATAATACCGATCGAAACCATTTATTTGCTATAATACGTGTCTTTATCATTTTATCCCCTTCGTATCCCTACTTGCGCCGTCTGGAACGCTTTGCCTGTTTTTCTTCGCTGCTAACAGACGCCGTGTTCACTTCCATATTTTTTTCACTCTTTTCCGTCTTATTACTGCTTCCGCCAGCTCCGTATCCGGAGTACTTTCCAGAGTATTTTCCATAGTACTTGCTGTAATACCCACCGTAATATTCTTTATTCTCCTGGTTTACTTTATTGAGAACTGCACCCAGGATCCGGCATCCGCTCTTTTCCAACTGACTCTTCACCTTTTGAACCATTTTATAGCTGATGACTCCGCTCTCTACCACGATAACCGCTCCATCGACATTTCTCGCGATGATAGCGGCATCAATAACACTGCCTAAAGGTGGCGAGTCAATCAGTATATAGTCGTAGTTTTCTCTCTCTGTACGGAGTATCTCCTCAAACCTGACATTTCCCAGAAGCTCCGCCGGATTCGGTGTGGACGGGCCGGCGAAAATTACTTCCATGTTTTCTATGTTTGTGTTGTAAGTAACATTTTCGGCGGATTCCTGGCCCACGAGATAATGGCTCAGCCCTCTCGTCTCCCGGTCGACGCGGTAATGGCCCATCAGGACGGATTTGCGCATATCCGCGTCCAGCAGAAGCACCCGTTTCCCATCCTCGGCAAATGATCTCGCCAGCTGGAATACGACTGAAGTTTTTCCCTCGTTGGGAACGGTGCTGGTAAACAGGATCACCCTCTGGTCGTCGCCGCAGAATGTGATGTTGGTTCTCAGCGTTTTGAACGCTTCGTTTGTCCGGAAATCCAGCTGCGGTATTTTCTTAAATTCTACCTTCTGCATTTACTCCACCGCCCTTCTTCCCCATTTGCTTTTCTTCCTTTTTCTTCTCTCATTTTCTTCAAATTCCGGTATCTGCCCCAGCGTGTTGAGGTCGAGATAGCGCTCGATATCTCCGGCATTCCGAATGCTGTCGTTCATCAGATACAGCAGAATGATAACGCCTGCGGCCGCAATTCCTGCCGCCAGTCCACCGAGTACCGTATTCTTTCTCACATTGGGACTGGAAGGCGCTGTGGGGAGATTTCCCTCTTCCACGATTTTTGGCGGCACCGAGTCCATGATCTCGGCAATGCGCGCTACCGACACCGATGCCATCTCATCGGCAATGGCCCGTGCTGTCTCTGGATTTGTATCCCTGGCTGAAATAGTCAGAATTCTCGTATCGGCCGGATTGTTGACCGTAATTTTCCCATTTAACTGCTGATAACTCATGTTTAATCCCAGATTCTTTGTCACCTGCTCAAGAACCGGGCGGCTGGTCACCAGCACCTTATAATCCTTTGTCAGCTGTGTTCCCAACTGAAGATCTGACAGCGATGTAATATTGTTTGTCTTGTTTAATATGTAAATCATGGTGGAAGAGGTGTAAACCGGTTCCATCAGGGTTGTGGTGTACAGCATGGCCGCCGCCGCCCCCACGACAACCGCCAGAATCATAATCCACAGTCTTCTTTTCATCACCCAGAAAAGCTGCAGCAAATCAATCTCTATCTCATCGTCTCTTGTATCTTTCATCGTTCTCCCTCTGAAATTCTTATAGTATCCGGCCCTCCAGCAGCCTCGCAGGATTTTCATAGAGCACACGCTCCACAAGCTCGTGACCACAGTGGCGTTCCAGCCATTCCACCGCCTTTCTCATCCGCGGCGGTTTCCTGTCCGCGCCATGTGCATCCGTGGAAATCAGCTGGACATAACCGGCTTTCATCAATTTTCTGTACCAGACCATCCGCACGTCCGGAATCCGCTGAAAAAAGCACTCTGTGTTCATCTGAATCACAATTCCCAAATCACGCAGTTCCTCTATTCTCTCCACGCTCTGATACAGGCAGACATATCGCTCCACATGTGCCAAAACCGGGATATAACCCTTTCTCACCACGCGAGAAAGCCCCTGAAACATATCCTGGTATCTTACCCCCTGATAGAATTCCAGAAGCACGTACTTGGTATCTGCTATTGTAAATATTTCGCCCTGTTTTAACAGTTCCTCCACGCCGGAAACATAGAGCACTTCGTTGCCGCAGTAATACTTTATGCCTTGAATCCCTGCATTTTCGGCGGCCTCTTTGACCTCATTCATTCGTTTTACAATGGCTTCCTTCTCCGCAGAAACCTTCCCCGGTGTATAGTGAGGGGTAAATACGATATGGCTGATTCCTTCATCCCACGCCATCTGAACAGCACGCAGAGACTCCTCCAGAGAAACGGCGCCGTCATCTATTCCATAAAGCAGATGGCAGTGGAGATCAAATAGACCGAGCGGCATTTTTGTACCCCCCCCCCGAAATGATTCCGATAATCATTATTATCTTTGTCTTTTCCTTTTCTCATTCCTCTCATGCCATCCTCCCGACTTCATCTTTCGTACTTCATACATTTTGATATATAGAATGCCATCGCTGACAAACAGCAGCCCATGCCTCCAAGTGAAAGTGCGCTGTATCCGGCTGAGACTGACAGATACCGGGCAAATTCATTCATATAGATTGGTTCCGTCCATACGGTTCCATCCCCTCCAAATCGCCAAAGCAGAAGACCGCAGACGGCAAGGCATAAAAATCCCACAAACAGGCTGGCTCCGAATCTCTTGACTGTCCGGTAACCGGAACGGCTCAGGCAGATCAGTTCTGCGGTCCCCAGTGAAAAGACCAGAACAGCGCCTCCCAGTAAAACCGGCGTCCAGCGCACAAAATCCCTCGTCGTCTGCCGCCACCAGTCCATCCCCACCCAGCGCACCAGATTCTCACACCGTGTCTCCAGGCCGTTCATCAGGTACTCCACGCCCGCGGCAGCCACTTCAGAATTCGGATATGCACGCCTGTAACCGGCAGATACAAAAGACCGCAGCGATTCCATCGCTCCCGATAAATCAGGGTGCTGCGATTCTCCCTCAAGCTCTGCTTTTACCTGCTGCCTGGCAGTCAGTACCACATTGGAATACTTGACCGTGTCCCCGTAATCATATTCAGGCACCTGGATCAAGGACAGAGTCCTGAATGTCTCCCGTTTCATATCGTCATAAACCGTCTGGTACCAGGATGTCTTTTCGATCTGGTTTAACACCGCCTGTTCTGAAAATGCTCCAATGCGAAGCGATAGAAGCAGTCCTGAAAGGAAACAGGCGCCGGCCGTCATGCAGATTACAATCGTCTGCAGCGCTTTTCTCGCCTTGCTCCGGCGCTTTAAGCTCCGGTTCCTGGCAGTTTGAGCCAATGCCGTTATCAAAATAACGGAACACACAGCTTCGCACACCGTGATCAGGCAGTAAAGAGTCGGATCTAACAGACGGGAGCCACCCATTTTCTGTTCCAACTCCAGTTCCTGCGTCCTCTCCTCCCGCCCGATTCCCTCCAAACCACCAAGACCCTGGAAGCCGGAAAATAACGGGAGCACACTTCTTGAACTTTTCATCAAGCTTATTGCCGGGCCACTCCTCAAATGGTTCGTCAGACCTCTCCCCAGGCTGTTTGTCGGACCGCTCCTCATCTCCTGACAAGCCTTCCTGTCCATAGCCCTTTTCTTCCTGAGATCCCACCTCTGATTCCATCGCTTCTCTGGTATCTGCGGCGGTATCCCCACTGCCTCCGACTTCATAGAGATAGCCTTCCGTCACACCGCGCTCCACATTGCCATACATTTCTGCGGCCGCGGCGGCGCAGGTATCTGCGCTTAAGTCCACATCCTCCCTGCAGAGGTATGCAGTCAGCTGGTCGATATACGCCTGCTTTGCCCGGTACTCTTTTCCATTCCATTCGAACGTTCCTTTGGCCTTTGCCACCAGCTCCTGCTCGCTGGCATTTAATCCGGATGCGCAGCCGGTCAACGGTGTGATTAAAACAAATATAATGGATAAAAGAAATGTAAAAAGGATTACTAATAAACATTTTGTTCTTTGAATCATCTCAGAGGACCATCACTCAATTGACAGCAACGGAATATACGAGAGTTCCGTCTTCATAACCATAGTCCAGCGTTCCGGAATAGGATACCGTCACCGTGTAGGATCCTCTGGCCTGAGAAAAGCTTCCGCTTCCCGAAAAGCCCAGGCTTCTCGCCGCTCCCACCAGGTCGCCTGCCTCATGAACCACTGCGCTTCCTCCCGGACCGCTGATTGTCACTTCATTGATATATCCGGAGGACAGAAACACCTCAAAAACCGACTGTGCAGCCGGAAGTCCCTCCAGCATCGTAGAAACGGCAACCGGAGTCACACTTATGCTCTGTCCGTCAATTGAAGCGCTGGCAATGTGCTCGCTCCCGCTTGTCTGATGGACTGCATCTATGATGTCATTCTGTACGACGTCCCTGACCCGCACTTTTTCCCTGGACGAACTGCTGTCTGAACCGGAAGTCTGGTTTCCATTGGCGGACCACACCTGCGCAGTCGGAACAGGAGGTACAGATCCTACGGTTCCATTTTCCGTAAAGTGATAGATCACACCATTAATTTCCTTATCCCCAGTAAACAGCGCTCCGCTCGGTTCCATATAGTATACTTTCTGGTCTACTTTGATCAGGCCAGTCTGCATGGCTCCGCTGTAAGCGAGAAAATACCATTTTCCATCAGGATCCTGGTGCCATCCGGTCTTCATCGCTCCAGTGTCTGTTGCCAGGAAATACCATACGCCGCTGCCATCCTGAAACCATCCGGTCTGCATAATTCCATTCTGGTCAAAATGATACCAGCGCCCATCCGTATCCTGGAACCATCTGGCAGCCTGATACTGCCCTTCCACAGACATATAACGCCAGCCCTCCCCGGTTAAACTCCATCCCGGCGTCTGCGCGTAGACGGCTGCTGCCGCGCTGATACTAAGTCCCAGTGTAACAGCTGCAAGTTTCCATGTTTTTCCTCTCATCTTTTCTCCTCCTGATTGAAATAACCTGATTAAAATATCCTGTCCGCAATTGCCCTGTCTGCATGATTGGTATATTATGCCGCCTCGGCTCTCTGATTCTGCCCGAGAAATTACCGCCCAAGTTCGGTTTACAACATAATACACAATATGTAGTTTACCGTACTAATTCCTTGACATAAAATTCTAATAGTTGTATAATTGTCACAACATAATGTGTATTATGTTGTATTTTTATATTATTAGACCCATTTCATTCAATTGTCTTTCATATTCCCAACTGCTCGTCATGGTATAAATCCTGGTTGTTTCGATGCTGCTGTGCCCCAAAATATCGGCCAGATGCACAATATCTTTCTGTTTTCCATAATACGTCCTTGCAAACAGATGGCGCATATTATGGGGAAATACTTTTTCATGGGAAACCCCCGCTCTCTCACATATTTTGTTCATTTCAGTCCAGACATTGCTGCGGTCGATCGGTTTACCTGTCCGGGTTATAAAGATGCTTCCCGACTGGATGTCGTTATTGATACAGTAGTCTTTTAGTTTGTCCTTCAGCTTTAGAGGAATCAGGATAATCCGCTCCTTTCCTTTGCACGAGACGCTCGCATACCCCCTCTGCAGGGATTCTGCCGTTATATTGCGCAGTTCGCTGATGCGAATTCCTGTCCCGCAGATCGTCTCCATAACCAGGGCCAGCCGGTCTTTCTTCTCATTCTGTGCCGCTTCGACCAGTCGAATGTATTCCTCTCTGGTCAGTTCCCTGTTCTGATCGGTAAAAACGCGTTTCTGGATCTTCAGCAGCCTGACGCGGCATTCCTGCCTGTCGTAAAATGTAAGGAAGCTGTTCATCGCGGTTAAAAAGGAATTCACACTGGAAGGCTTATATCTTCCCATTAATTCTGTTTTGTAGTGCATGGCGTTTTCTTTCGTTATTTTGTCTTCCGTTCCCCCACAGGTCTGCAAAAAATCCAGAAATTTACCAGCATCCCGTACATACTTACTGACTGTCGACTTACTTTTTTCATTGTAGATGAGATACCTTCGATACTCTTCCAACATCATATCTGCATTCATTTCTGTCTCCATCTGTCTTCTCCTTTTCAATTTTACGTTTTATGCACTATTATTACCGATACCAAAGAAAATATTATCTGTTAGGAGATCAGAAAAAAAGTATTTCATCCATTTCCTGTATAAAAATATCGGCTGATATGTCGCCCGAAACTCAAACCGTGGATGGAAACGATGCAATATCCCCAAAACCATTGACTTTCCACTCGGAATTTGATAAATTTTTATTATTAAAACATCCTAATTCAGCGCAGCAGCCACAAGGAATTTCCATACCTGTTCGGGCTTCATGCTGATTTACCTGCTTACAATATGAATGAATGGAAAGGTGAAGATACTCATGATGAACGAGAGAATACACGATGAATTCCTGAAGATACTGGCTGAAGAACTGATCCCCGCCATGGGATGCACCGAGCCCATTGCACTGGCCTACGCCGGAGCCAGGGCCAGAGAGGTGCTGGGCTGCCTGCCCGACAGAGTCATCGCTTACTGCAGCGGCAACATGATTAAAAATGTCCGCTGTGTCACGATTCCCAACTCAGAGAGTATGGTCGGCATCGAAGCCGGCGTCATGCTGGGAATTGTCGGAGGCAATGCCTCCAAATGTATGGAAGTTTTAGAAGATCTGACAGATGAGGACCGGAAGACGGCGGCCGCTATGCTGAGAGACGGAGTCTGTACCGTGGAATATCTGGATTCTGAGATTCCGCTGCACATCATCCTGGAGCTGCATAAGGACGCTTCCGTTGTAACGCTGGAGATCCGGTATGACCACACCAACATCACGAAGATTACGAAAGACGAAGAAGTGATTTTCAGTTCAGACCATAAGGAAGGCGGATGCAGTCTGGCGGACCGCAGTCTGCTCTCCGTGGACAATATCAAGGATTTTGCAGACCAGGTACCGCTTAAGGATATCCACGAGCTGCTGGACCGGGTCATCATTCATAATATGAACATTGCCTATGAGGGAATGGCCGGAAGCTACGGACTCGGTATCGGAAAGATCATCAAGGAATCGTACCCGGATGGCGTGGCTGTCCGCATGAAGGCCTACGCGGCCGCCGGATCGGAGGCTCGAATGGGCGGCTGTGACATGCCGGTCATGATCAACTCCGGCAGCGGAAACCAGGGAATCGCCTCCTCTGTACCTGTCATCGTCTATGCAAGGGAGAATAATATCTGCCAGGAACGTCTATACCGGGCTCTCGCATTTTCCAGCCTGCTGACCATCTACCAGAAGGAGTTTATCGGCAAGCTGTCTGCCTTCTGCGGCGCCGTATCCGCTTCCTGCGCATCGGGAGCCGCCATCACCTATCTGGTGGGCGGAACTCTGGAACAGATTAAGAATACCATCGGGAATGTCTTAGCCAATATCCCGGGCATCATCTGCGACGGTGCGAAGATCTCCTGTGCCGCCAAGATCGCCACAAGCCTGGATGCCGCCATGATGGCCCACTATCTTGCCATGAACGGCAGGGCCTACCAGGCAGACAGCGGCATTCTCCAGGAGGACGCCGGCGAGACGATCAGCTGTGTGGGATACATTGGAAAAGAAGGCATGAAACAGACCGATAAAGAGATTATTAAGATTATGCTGCAGTAGTATCTCGCAGTATGGTTCTTCGCAGTGTAATTTAACAAAATAAGCGATTCATCTCCCACCTGTAGAGGCTGGGAGATGAATCGCAAAAACAAGTTCAGCGGCAGCGGCGGGCATATATCCCCCACTGCCATGTCATTCTGGGTGTTGTATTCTGGACTCAGAATGTGGATTAAAAAAACAAACAAACAAAAACACACTAATCTTCATCCAATTCCCGGTTAATCCGGTTTCTCATCTGGAGAATCCAGTAATCCGACTTCGGATACCGCTTAAAGGTGATCGGCTCTCCCAAATCCTCCTCCAGCATATCAACGACGTACTCTCTCCCCTTCTTATCGGCCAGCTGCTCCATGGCTCTCACGTCCTGCATCGTATGGCACAGGACCATCATGCGTATGGATTCCTCCGGTTTTCCGTCCGCTCCCGGATACACCAGGAATGAATCACCGGATGGAAATGCGCCGTCGGCATCCGTGGACCGATAGGGATCCAGGGTCTTTAATGAGTACTGGGAATTATAAAAATTGTATCCCCAGTGAAGGATCCCCTCCATGCCGTATTTAAATACCTGCGCGCCATAGATACGGCACCTGGCGGACGGCATGGCCATGAAGCGGTTGCTGACCAGATAATCCTGGGCTGTACAGTAATAGCTCCACAGAGGTGTAACGCCTGCTTCCAGAAATGGTTCCATATGGTCGTTGGAGCACACCGGACAGTCGATTTCTCCCTCCCTGCAGACCGCGAGGCTGGAGATGGCGTCCATGATGACGAAATCCTTCAGATACGGCGCCACAGATTCTCTCGCCTGCTTATAGGATAAGAGATGCTGCGGCTCCGGTTCATCGGAAATGTGAAATCTGGTTATCCCGGCAATGCCTAATTCCCGCAGCTTTTCCGTCAGCCTGGGAAGATAAGCCTCCAGGAATGTGGTGTAGCGTCCGCCCACGGCCGGATCATCCCAGCCGAACAGCTTTATTTCCTTCCCGTTCTCCTCGGCCATGATCTTCGGAGGATGACCGGCTCCCACTGGGTAAAGAGATGGGACATTTCAAAACAGGTCATGCCGCAGGATAAGCACATGGCAACCCATCGCTCCAGCCTGGAAAAATCGAATTCATAGCCGCCCCCGGGAAGCACCTTTACTCCCACCAGCTGAATCGTGGTCCGCTCTCCGCCGGGCGCCGTGTCGAGAGGCGGGGTGAACTGCGGCGTCAGGATCATATTACAGCCCCTGGCCGCAGCCGCCGATATGAAATTCTCCATGATCCTCCAGTGCTCCTCGGAAAAGACAGGCACCTGGTAATAGTCGGCAAGGCAGTCTCCGTGGAACCATTCCGTGCGCAGGAGTCTCTGGGGACCGAGTACGGTCCGGTACACCTTTATGGAGGTCTCTCTCCTGCACAGCTCCTCTTCCTCCGGCGAGGCAAATACCACAGCCACAGGAATATCCCCATACGGTCCGTTTTCCGGAATCTCCACATCAATCCACAGGCTCTTAAACTGGCCCGGCGTGAAGGTAATGCGCCCTCCTGCCGGCTCAGTCAGCAGATCCGGATACATTCCCGGCTGTGTGCGCAGATAATTGCTGTCCGCGCAGCTGTTTACCGGGCGTAAGGATGGAACCGGGACGATCTCCCGGATACGGCAGTATTCTGCAGCCGGTGATTCCACCCGCACCACCGCATCGAAATTTCCCGGCCGCCATCTCCGCCGCCGCAGGTATACGCGGCCACGAAGCGAACGTCTCCCCGCGGAGCATCGTAAATCCGGTACAGCACGGGTCCTCTTCCGGCTCCTGTCCGGGAAATACCTTCGCCAGTGCGCTCATCAGTTTTATCTGGTATTCTCTGTTATCTTTCATCATACCTCCCCATATGCCTCATTTACTTTCGGGAAACGGGCGCATACCTCCCGCTGCCATCCATGCAGGAGCATCCGGAGCTGCGCAGCCATCTCAGGCATGTTTTCACAAATATTGTTCGTCTCACTGAAGTCCGCCTTCAGGTCGTAAAGTTCTCCGCGTCCGTCTTCGAAAAACTCAATATACTTGTAGTCTCCCAGAACAACGGAAGCGGCAGGAGTCCCTCCCTGGTTTCCATAGTGTGGGTAGTGCCAGAAGACAGGCCTTTCCGGCATGTGATTACCGGCCAGCAGAGGAACGATGCTTCTTCCGTCGATGGGAATCCCGGATTTTTGCGGTACGCCGGCCAGTTCCAGGAATGTGGGATAGAAATCCGGGGTCGTAACAGGCACGTCACACCGGCTCCCCGGAGCCACGTGGCCCGGATACTTAACGATCAGCGGAACCCTGGTTCCGCCCTCATAGACCCAGCCCTTTCCTTCCGAAGCGGGCAGATTGCAGGTGGGTGAGCCTTCGCTTGTGGCGAGTCCGCCGTTATCAGAAGTGAATACCACCACGGTATTCTCCTCTTCTCCGCACTCAGAAAGCGCCTCCAGCAGCCGTCCGATATTCTGATCCAGATTCCAGATCATTCCCGCGTAGGACGGATCCGACTGAATCACTCTTCTGACCACGCGCCGTCCCTTCTTATCCTCGGTATGGTGGAATTCTCCTTCCACCAGGGCCGTCTCCTGATCGAGCCCCTGCTCTCTCGCCTTCTTCTCGAAGCGCTCCCGGTCCTCATCCTTCACCTGTATCGGTGTATGTACCGCGTAATGGCATAAATTCATGTAAAATGGCTTCCTGCTTCCGCCCGCCTTCCGCTCTTTCAGCAGACGGACCGCCTCGTCCGTGATCCGGTCTGTCAGATATTCCCCTTCCGGCCCTTCGGGAAGCGTCTCGATCCCATAGGGGCTGAAATATCCTTCGTGGGGATGGCCCCAGGAACAGCCGCCTATATTGACGTCAAATCCGAAATGGTCCGGGTAATATTCTCTTCCTCCCAGATGCCATTTCCCCACATGCCACGTTTCATATCCCGCATCCTTTAGCGCCTGGGCGATTGTATACTCCCCCTCCGGCAGATGCTTGATATACGGGGCATCAATGAGTTTTCCCCTCAAGGGGTGAGAGGTCCCTTCCATATCGATCCAGTCCGTCACACCCAGCCTGGCCGGATACTGTCCGGTTAAATAGCTGGCTCTCGACGGAGAGCAGACCGGGCAGGACGCGTAGGAATTGGCAAATACCATCCCCTGCCTGCAAAGCCGGTCAATGTTAGGCGTCTCATAAAAGGTACTGCCGGTACAGGCCAGATCCCTCCAGCCCATATCGTCCATAAAGATAAATAAGAAATTCGGTTGTACTGCCATGATTTCTCTCCTCCGTTTTCATGCGGTGCTGCACTGGCTTTACGTCCCCACCGGGCCATATACATCTGTGCGTACAGCGTAAAGGCCGGGTCTGCAAAGCTGTCCCGATCCTGTCACACCTTCCCTTACCCCGTCGATCGCAGGATCCGCATACTTTAGAAACCACGTTTCCATCTGCTTCTTCAGCTCCAGAGCCTTTGCTTCATACTCCGGAAGCCCGAAGAGGTTTTCTGTCTCTCCCGGGTCGTCGGTCAGGTGATAGAGTTCGTGCGTTCCATAGGGATATCTGTGGATATACTTCCATTCTCTGTTCCGAATCATCCGCACCGGGCCATATTCGTCAAACACAACGATCTCGCCCATCCGCTCCTGTTCCCCGCCGGTAAGCAGGCTGGAAAAGCTCTTCCCCGGAAGGCCTTCCGGGAACCGGTCAGACAGGCCGGTCAGTTCCAGCAGTGTGGGGAACAAATCATACGCACTCACTATCTCACAGCATACACTTCCCGGAGCGATATGGCAAGGCCAGGATATAAGAAACGGCACTTTGACTGCCGAATCGTACATATTCATAGGAAAGGTTCCGTTTCCCTTTCCCCAGATTCCGTGCTGCCCCATGCTCATGCCGTTATCCGCGGAGAAAATCACGATAGTATCCTCTGTCAAATGCTTCTCTTCCAGGGCGTCTAAAAGTCTTCCCACCTGCTCATCCATGGCGCTGACCGCCGCAAAATAGCCCCGCAGATTTTCCTTCCTCTTTTCCGTACCGTAGACCGGCCCGGTCAGCAAATCGGGATGGTCCGGAATATCCGGAATGGAGGCAAAATCACAGTCCTCATAGAAGTCGATCCATTTGGCCGGATGGTGCTCCTTTCCCCATGGGGCGTGAGGCGCCGTAAAGTTCACAGCCAGGTAGAACGGTTCCTCCTCCTTTGCCAGCTCATCTAAATAGTCCAGAGCCTTATCGGCGAAGAGCTCCGTCACGTATTTGCCGTGCTCCACCGTGATCTCCCCATGATCCACAATGTCCGGATGGTAATAACAGCAGCCGCCCAGACCGATGGTGTACCATTTCTCAAATCCATGCTGGGGCGTCACGCTGTCCCCCAGATGCCATTTGCCCGCCAGGGCACAGTGATATCCGTCCTCCGCCAGGATGTCCGTATAGGCGGTCTGCCCATCTAAATAAGCGATGGGCTTCCGCTCATTCTTGTAGCCGTCCGCGTAAGGATTCTCTTTTCCCTGGGCGGCAAATTTCTCCGCGTCCACACTTCCGCTCCGGATCCAGTCCAGGACGCCGTGCCCCGACGGAATCTTTCCGGTGAGGAGTGACGCACGGGCCGGCGAGCAGACCGGCGAGGCGCAGAAGAAATTGTCGAAGCGCATCCCCGAAGCGGCGATTCTGTCCAGATTCGGGGTATAAAGCTCGGGGGTGCCCGAGCAATGCATTGCCCAGGCCCCCTGATCATCTGTAAGTATGAAGAGTATATTTGGTTTCTTTCTCATCGATTATTCCACCTATTTTTCTGACTTGTAGATCTCATTGGCTTCTTTTAAGATCTCATCGCCGCCCTGGTTTCTCCACTCTTTCCCAAGAGATACCACGCCATCCTCGATGGATATCTTTCCCTGAAGCATATCGGAGAAATACTGGATAAATACGTCATTCACTGCGGATCCATTTTCAATTTCCGCCGGGGTCTTCTGTTTGATTAAATTCGGCATCTGGCACTCGGAGGCTAACTCTACGGTCTCCAGTGCGCGTTCTCTGTTGGGATCGGTTGCCGGGATATATCCGCTCTCCAGCGGCCAGTAGAAGGAGCCCCAGGCCAGCGCATGCGCCCAGCCGTCATCTGCAAATGCGTCTTTTGCACGTTCTTCTTCGTTAAAGGTGATGGTGTCTCCGTCCTTTGTATAGTGGATTCCTTCAATACCAAGTCTCAGTAAGTCATTGCCTTCCTTGGAAACCATGAAATCGACAAATGCAGCCGCCTTATCCGGGTTCTTGCACGCTGTGGTGATACAGGTCATCATACCGCCTTTTCCCTGCTTGTTCAGTCCTCTTGCTCCATCCGGTCCTGCAGGCGGAAGTCCGTAAGAAATGGAAGCCTCCGGGTACAGTTCTTTTACGCTGTTCTCATGTCTTGTAACATGGCGGAACAGAGGCCCAAGCATGGCGCCGCTTTTACCCTGATAGAATTTCTCTTCCTTTTTCGGCTGATCGTTAAGCATCAGTTCCGGATCAACTACCTTCATATCCCATAAATCCTTGATATAATTCATGGCCGGGATAAAAGACGAATCCTCAAAGAATGGAATAATTTCATCATTCTCATTCAGGGAATAGTCCGCATACGGAAGGCCGTAGGCAAAAAATACCCAGTCAAAAGGTGTGACTCCGCTTGAACTGCTCGGTTTTTCAGCCGTATATCCGTATGTATCGTTCTTTCCGTTCCCATCCGGGTCATTGTTTGTGAATGCAGTCAGCACATTTTTCATATCATCCAGTGTTTCCGGATATTTAAGTCCAAGTTTATCCAGCCAGTCCTGTCTGAATATGATCAGGGCATTTGCCGCGTTGTACTGGGTAATAAACGGCAGCCCGTAATACTTCCCATCGATCGCTGACCACTGGTAGTCGTCGTCCAGCCACTTTTTTATATTCGGCATTGTATCAAAGTAATCATTGAGGGGAATAACCATACCGTCATCAATCCACTGCTGTGTGGCGCTGGTTCCATAGCCTCCTGTCACCACATCGGGAAAGTCTCCGGAAGCCATGGCTACATTGACCTTTTCCGTATTTGCCTCCGGTACGATCTCTACTGTCAGATCGATTCCCAGCTTTTCATTAATGGCCGCTATAATCCGGTCATCCGGTTTGATCGCTTTCGCCGCAGCATCGCCCGTCGTCAGCCAGCGGAGCTTTACCCGATCCTCGGTTTTGGACGAAGCTTCCGTCTTTGACGATTCTGTCTTCCCTGACTCTGTCTGGCCTGCTTCCGCCTTTGTTTCCTTGTTATTGGCCGCTGTTCCTCCGCCGCAGGCAGTTAAGGAAGCTGCCATGATCCCCGCCAATACCAAACTCATTACCTGTCTTTTTTCATTTCATATCCTCTCTTTCTTTATATAGTAATTGCTGTTTTCTTAGAATTCAGATACGCTTAACCCTTGACCGCCCCCGCCGTCATTCCTGTTGTAAAATATTTCTGGAAGAATGGGTAGGCGCACATGATCGGAATAATTGCCATCATAACCGCAGCCATCTTCATCGGCTGCCCCAGCAGGAACAGGCTCTCGCCTCCGCTGGAATACGCTGCATCGTTCTGAAACAGCATGGAACGCAGGAACAGCTGCAGCGGCCACGCCTGTTTGCTGTTGATATACATGATCGCCGAAAAAAAGTCGTTCCAGTGATCCACCGCATAAAAGAGTGTAACGGTCGTCAGAGCCGGTTTAGAGATAGGAAGCATGATGCGGAACAGGACTCCAACTTCCGTACAGCCGTCCAGCAGCGCCGCCTCTTCCAGCTCCAGCGGTAAATCCATGAAGAAATTGCGTAATATAATCAGATTGTAGGTATTGATCGCCGACGGAAGGATCATGGACCACAGGGAATTCATCAGATGAAGGTCCTTAACCACGATATAAGTTGGAATAATTCCGCCTGAGAACATCATGGTAAATACAGCCAGGAACATGAAGAACCGCTGTCCCTTTAAATCCTTCTTCGACAGCACATAGGCCGCCATCGTCGTGATCGTCATATTGATCAGAGTACCCACGACCGTTATGAAAAGGCTGTTGGCGTAGGAGGTCCAGAGTTCTATATTCTTCACCATGTAGGCATAACCGTCAAGTGACCATTCGGAAGGCCACAGATGGATACTGGTCGCAAGATAGCTTTTCAGTGAGGAAAATGACACCACCAGACAGTCCCAGAAGGGATAAAAGGTAGTCAAAGCCAACAGTGTCAGCAGCGTCACATTGACGACATCAAAGACTTTACTTCCTGCGGAAACCTTAACATGGCTTCCTTCCTCTTGTTTTTTCAATCTCAGCATCAGTAAATTCCCTCCTCTCCCGACATTCTTGCAATCTTATTGGCGGCCACTACCAGGCCGAAGTTAATGACGGATTTAAACAGGCCGACCGCCGTGGCCAGTTCGAATTTTCCATCCTGAAGGCCCATTCGATATACGTACGTGTCGATAATATCCGCTGTCCCGTAGACGCCCGGATGGTAGAGAACGAAGATCTGCTCGAATCCGGCCTGCATCAGACTTCCGATACGGGTAATCAGTATTACAATGATGATGGAACGAATACAGGGGACCGTAATATGTACGAGCTTCTGCCACCGGTTGGCTCCATCCACGGTCGCCGCCTCATAGAGCTGGGTGTCGATGCCTGTAATTGCGGCCAGATAGATGATGGTATTCCAGCCGAAGGTCTTCCAGATCATGGACACTACCATGGTCGGCACGAAAAACTTTTCATCCGTCAAAAATCCGATCGGCTGAAAGCCGAGGCTCTTGATCACTCCGTTGACAATTCCCGAATCCATGGAAAGAATACTCGTCAGGATACCGCCAAGAACTACCCATGATATAAAATTGGGAATGTAGATGGCCGTCTGAATCACTTTCTTCATCCGCAGGTGGCGCAGTTCATTTAACATGAGTGCAATGATAATCGGAAATGGGAAACCGAATATCAGACGGATCAGGCTGATCCTTATGGTATTCCAGAACACCGAATAAAACTTTTCCATGGAAAACAGCTTTTGAAATGTTTCAAAGCCGACCCAGGAGCTCCTCATAATTCCTTTCATCGGGTTAAAATCCTTAAATGCGATTGTCACCCCATACATTGGTACGTAACAAAAGATGATGTAATAGACGATTGCCGGAACCAGCATCAGATACAGATACTTGTGTTTCCATATATAAGTTTTGATACCGGGTCCATTTCTCACCTTTCTGTTTTTGCTTACGACTGCTTTCCCCAACCTTCTCCCTCCTCGTTATGAGCATTTAGCGGACATCCTTTGGCCGCTTGCGTGAGATCACTTACATTTCTCGTGACTAAAGCATAGCAAACTATTGTACTAAAAAAAGTGCAAAAAATAATCCTATTTCGTTCATTTTTTCACAAACCGTCATATTTACCTTATTTTCAATGATAATTGCAAAAATTCATCTGCTTTTTAACCAATTAAGTTTGTTTTTTGCTATGAAAATTATACATTATATCCAATTTGTGTTTTGATTTTTACCATTGCATGGGAACCTTTTCGCTCATTTCGCACAAATCTTTTTGACTATCTGTCCATTTTTTGTTATAATTGGATACAACTAATCATTGGAAAGGATGGGACCATTGGGAATTAAGCACAAAAACACCAGGGACAGCAAATGGAAAAACATTCTGAAATCCAGGCATTTCCGCTCATTTTTCTATATTACATTTCTATTCACTACTGTAATCTTTATCATCGGCGGCATGGTGATTACGCTTCAGAACCGGATGAAGCTTCATGAAAATCTGGAGATGAAAGCGAATTATGTGGCGCTGTCGGTTCAGGATAATTTGTCCAACATGAAAAGCAGCGCGGTATTTATGGGGAATCTGGCATCCATCGAGCGGGTTCTGGAGTCGAAGGCGCCCACACTGGATCAGCTCTTACGCATGACCAACGATGTGACGCCCTACTCCACACTGTACCACTACGAATCCATCTGCCTCTTTTTCAACCGCTCCCAGAGAGTCTTTGACTCCAGCGGCGGTATGTATGATTACAGTGATTTCTATAATAGAGAATTGATAGACACCCTTGAGAATATGAAGGGAGAGGAGATGTGGCTGATTAATGTCCCCTATAAGCGTTACTACGCCCCCACTCCGGCGGTTACCGTGATAACCTATGCGCGCAGGCTCCCTCTGTATAAATCCCAGGGTCGGGGCTACGTGACGGTGTCCTACTCCCTCGACCGTCTTCAGAAGGCCGCCGCAGAAGCCGCGGGCCACAATCCTTACACGGCCACAGTTTCCTTTCAGGACCATTTGCTCTGGTCCTCCTCCAATGCCGTCATGAAGAACTGGGACAACGGGCTGTCTGTCTCTGAGAATGAGGAGCTTCTGCTGCCAGGCACCTCCACGTTCTCCTCCTTCTCCACGATCGGGGCCAGGTGCTCTTTTTATGCGTCAAGGATGGACCTCTTCACCGCAGTAAGCGCCACGCTCCTGCAGTGGTTTATCATCTATCTGGCCGTGGCTGCGGCCGATTTCGCCGCTTCTATGATTTACGGCATGATTATGCTGCGCCCGGTGGATGCGATCATGAAGAAAATCGGGATCAATCCCTACACGGAGATTCCCGGAGTCCGGGAGGATGAATTTTCGCTGATCAGCACCGCACTCGATAATCTGAACGCGCAGCTGTCCGACATCGGGACCGTCATGCATGAAAACCAGCAGCTGGTACGCGAACGGCTGCTGTCGGGCATCCTCTACAACTACGTGGATATCACCAGTCTTCCGCCGGAATACGAGGAACACGGGCTGGTATTTCCCTATCCGTTTTACGCCGTTATCCTTATTTCCCTTCCCTCTCTTGACGAGATGGAGGACTATACGAGGCGCGAACAGCTGAAGCTGGTCATCCGGACCAATACCACCAACGCCTTTTCTGCCCTGGGCACTGCCTACAGCCTCTATATTGACAATAAAAGCATCTGCATTATCCTGAATACCGGACTGTCCGACGCCCTGGGAAAAGAGCTGTCGAAGCTGTGTACCGCCCTGAAGAAGCGGATGAAACAGAGTCTCAGTGTCTACCCGCTGTTCTCCATCGGTATCTGTTCCGAGACGGAACCGGCCCCATGGCAGGTATGGCAGCTGGCCCGGCAGGGCTTCATCTTTACGGCCGCGGATGCCGATGATTTCGTTCTGCTCAGCTATCAGAATGAATTCACCTCCTCCATTGACCAGGATATGCTGTCCCGCATCACCCAGGCGATCATCGATAAAGACGGCGCCGGCTTAAAGGAGCAGACCGATGTCTTCCGCGACCGCTATCTGGAGAGCGAGGACCAGGAAGAGGTCAGGCGGATGGCTCTCATCACCGTCAGCACCATCTACGCCTCTCTACTGGAGATCAACGGGGACATTCCTGACATCCAGATAAACGCCTCTGTGCGCAAGCTGGAAAACGCCTCCTCCATCGAGGAAATCAATAAGTATTTTTACAACTGCCTGTTTGGGATGCTGGATGCAAAGAACAAGATTTCCACGGAATCCTACGGTTACATCCAGAAGGCGATCCAGTATATCGAACAGAATTACTCGCAGCCCATCACCATCCCACAGATTGCCGGCTTCGTGGGCGTCAGTTCCATCTATCTGACGAAGCTGTTTAAGCTCTCTACCGGAAAGACGCTGTCGGAGTATTTAAACTATTACCGCACCCAGAAGTCCCTGGACCTGCTGATGAATACGGAGGAGACCATCGGCTGGATCAGCGAAGCAGTGGGCTACAGCGACGTAAGAAGCTACATACGTTTCTTCAAGAAATTTTACTATATGACTCCCAGCGAGTACAGAAAAGACCGCTGATCCTTCCTGCGGAACAAAAAATAGGGTTCTCCGAATATAACAGCGGAGAATCCTATTTATTTGTACTGCTTCTGTACTTCGTTACTGGATTTCTTTCAGATACCGTTCCAGCGCATCCTGCCAGGACGGCAGTCTCTCAAATCCGTTTTCTTCCAGCTTATCCTTGCTCATGCGGCTGTTCATCGGCCGTTTTGCCTTTGCCGGATACTCTGCGGAGGTGACCGGAATTACCTCGACATTCATGTTTGCCTGTTTAAATATCTCCCGTGCAAAATCACACCAGCTGCACAGCCCCTCGTTTGTGGCATGGTAGCGGCCGTACTTGTCGGTCTCAATCATATCCACCAGAAGGCGGGCGAGATCGTAGGTGTAGGTAGGGGAACCGATCTGGTCTGATACCACGGTGAGTTTGTCGTGGGTCTTTCCCAGATTCAGCATGGTCTTTATGAAGTTCTTGCCGTTTACGCCAAACACCCAGGCGATGCGCACGGTAAAGTATTTGGTGAGATTCTGCTCGATCGCCAGCTCACCCTCGTACTTCGTAAGGCCGTAGACATTTAACGGTTCTCTCTCGTCGTCAGGCTCCCATGGACGGGTGCCCTGGCCGTTAAATACGTAGTCCGTGCTGATGTACATCATCTTGATGTCCAGCTCCCGGCAGACCCTGGCAATATTCTCCGTGCCATATGCATTCACGCGTCTGCAAAGCTCCAAATTGTCCTCCGCCGCGTCCACTGCCGTATAGGCCGCACAGTGAATCACCGCATCCGGACTGGCTTCCCGGATCACACGGTCTACGCTCCCGGCGTCTGTAATGTCCATCTCATCGATATCCACGCCGATCGCCTCATGGCCTCTCTTTTCCAGCTCATCGACCACATCGTGGCCCAGCTGGCCCTTTACTCCTGTTACAAATACTTTCATATACGCCTCCAGTGTGCTTTCTGCGAATTATAAACGGTCTCCGTACATATTCTCAAAGTAGTTCTGGTACTCTCCGTTGATGATGTGCTTCCACCAGTCTTCATTGTCCAGATACCACTGAATGGTCTGTTCGATTCCTGTATCAAATGTATATTTCGGCTTCCATCCAAGCTCTGTCTCCAGCTTTCTCGGATCGATGGCATAACGTCTGTCATGGCCCGGACGGTCGGATACGTACTTGATTAAGCTTTCCGGCTTGTTCAATGCCTTTAAAATCGTCTTTACCACTTCCAGGTTCGTTCTCTCATTGTGGCCGCCTACGTTGTAGATCTCGCCTTCCCTGCCCTCGTGGATAATTAAGTCGATTGCGGTGCAGTGGTCAGCTACATGGAGCCAGTCACGGACATTTTCACCTGTTCCATAGACCGGAAGCTCTTCATCCGCCAGCGCGCGGCTGATGATCAGTGGAATCAGTTTCTCCGGGAAATGGTACGGTCCATAGTTGTTGGAGCATCTCGAGATGGTTACCGGCGTCCCGAAGGTTCTGTGGTAAGAGAGCACGAATAAATCGGCGCTCGCCTTGGAGGACGAATACGGGCTGGAGGTGTGGAGTGGGGTCTCTTCCGTGAAGAATAAGTCCGGACGGTCTAACGGAAGATCTCCGTACACTTCGTCGGTGGATACCTGATGGTATCTCTTGATTCCAAACTCACGGCAGGCGTCAAGGAGAGTGGTGGTTCCCATAACATTCGTTCTGACGAAGCTTTCCGGATCGGTGATGGAGCGGTCTACATGGCTCTCCGCCGCGAAATTGACGATCACGTCCGGTTTCTCTTTTTCAAATAAGTCGAAGATGAATTTGCGGTCCGCAATATCCCCCTTTATGAACTTGTAATTCGGCTTGTCCTCTACCGGCTTTAAAGTCTCTAAATTGCCCGCGTACGTTAATAAGTCTAAGTTGATGATCTCATAATCCGGGTATTTGTTTACCATGTGATGGACGAAGTTGCCTCCAATGAAGCCTGCGCCTCCTGTAACGATGATTTTCATATGTGATTTCCTCCTGTTTTTACTTAATATCAATATATTTACCGGCCAGAACATCCATAAGATAATGGCCGTACTGATTCTTCTTAAGTGGTTCGATATCCTCTAAAAGCTGATCCCTGGTGATCCAGTGGTTTAAATACGCGATCTCTTCCAGACACGCCACTTTCCTGTGCTGATGGGTCTCCATGGTGCGGACAAAGTTGGTGGCGTCCGCCAGGGATTCATGGGTTCCTGTGTCGAGCCAGGTAAAGCCCTGTCCGAGAAGTTCCACATCCAGTCTGCCCTCTTCCAGATAGATCCGGTTTAAATCGGTGATTTCCAGCTCACCGCGGGCGGAAGGCTGCAGATTTTTCGCATACTCTACGACCTTATTGTCGTAGAAATAGAGTCCGGTCACGCAGTAGTTGCTCTTTGGATGCTCCGGCTTCTCCTCAATGGAAATAGCCTTTCCGTTGGAATCGAATTCCACGATTCCGAACCGCTCCGGATCGTCCACATAATATCCGAACACGGTAGCGCCCTCTTTTTTATTGGCGGCCGCCAGAAGACGTTTGGTCAGACCGTGTCCTGCGAAGATGTTGTCGCCCAGAATCATGGCTACATGATCGTCCCCGATAAATTCCTCGCCGATGATAAACGCCTGGGCCAGCCCATCCGGTGACGGCTGAACCGCGTAGGATAAGTGGATTCCAAACTGGCTTCCGCTGCCTAAGAGCGCCTCGAACCGCGGCGTGTCGTCCGGTGTGGAGATGATCAGAATATCTCTGATTCCCGCGTTCATCAAAACGGACAGCGGATAGTAGATCATCGGCTTGTCGTAAATCGGCAGAAGCTGCTTCGATGTGACCATGGTCAGCGGGTAAAGTCTTGTGCCGGAGCCTCCGGCGAGGATAATTCCCTTCATAGTGTGTTCCTCCGTATTTTATTTTATCTGTTTTCAGTTTTAGTTCTTGCGTTCATTTTTTTCCGGCATTTTTCTTCCGTTCATTTTCTTCTTGCATCGAAAGATACCGGCTCTCTTGGTGACAAAAAGCGTCCCCTTTTTCTCGATCTTCTTTTTTAGAAATTCCCGGAATTCATCGTACCGCTCGCTCAAATACTCCTGCTGGTTACCGTGGCAGGAAAGAATATACTCCATCAGCGGCCCCTCGTCCCGGACCTCCAAATGGTCCTCATACAGGATCTCTTCCACCTGGTCAAAATGGCGGTTTAAAATCTCCCGGCCGTTTTCCAGGCCAAACACGTCGTATAAGTTCACTTCCGACAGCACGATCCGTGAATCAAACTCCTTCACCAGCTGGCTGATCTCCTTCATATGTTCCCGGCCGTAGGTGCTGCAGAAAAATGTCCCGTCCGGCTTCAGCACCCGCCGCACTTCCTCCAGCGCACCGTCTAAGTCCTTTAAATAGAACAGCACATGGTTGGCCGAGACCTTATCGAAGCTCTCCTCCGCCTTCGGAATCCTGCAGCAGTCAAAGACTTCATAGGAGAATCTGCCCGGTACACCTTTTAAATGTTCCCTGGCATCCTGGATCATGCCTTCCGAGACATCGGACAGGCAGATCACCGCCTCCGGCGGGATTAAATCCCGGTTCTCTCTCCACAGCTCTCCATTTCCGCATCCGGTCTCCAAAACTGTTTCACCGTCCTTCAGCTCCAGCTGGGAGTACAGCCACGGAAACCACCCGATGGGATTCTTCGCATATTTCTTGTGAAGATCGATCCTGATGTTGATATTGGCCGCATTCTTGTACTGCTCCACCAGGCTCTTTTCCATATTGGTAATATGGATTAAGTGCAGGATTTTATTCCAGTCAATGACCGGATTGTCCTTTACCAGCTTCGAGGTCTCCGAAAGTGTCTGCTCTACCAGTTTCAAATGCTCAATCCGCTTCTTCACCAAATCCAGCTGAAGCTCCAGGGACTGCTCTACATAGCCGTTGTCATCATCGTTGATGGTGATCGAGCGGATCTCGTCTAAGGAGAAGCCTAGATATTTCAGTGAAAGGATCTTCTGGAGCTTGGCAAAATCGGAATCCGTGTACAGCCGGTATCCGGCCTCGCTCATGCCCGCCGGTTTCAGCAAGCCCTGTTTGTCGTAATAACGGATCGTTCGGATTGATACGTTTGCCTTTTTTGCGAACTCTCCGGAAGTATAATACCCTTGCATATTCTGCATCACCGCCTTTGTTCTGGGATCTTTATGATACCATTATATAGGGTGACGTAAGGGAAGGGTCAAGTGTTTTTTGGAATTTTTATTGCAGGAAGCAGTTTTTAAAGCCATAATCTGCGTAAATGCTTTATTTTTAAGGGATGCAACGAATTGTTGCGTGACATTCTCTGTCCTGCTATGCTATGGTTATAACAGAAATAACATGGAATTGGAAATATGGCGGAATCAGTTTAAGGTTATGGGGAAACAGGGGGCAAATCATGAATGCAATAGACAAAAATATAAGAAAATTGAGAAAAGAACGGAAGCTGTCTCAAAAACAGCTGGCGGAGCGGCTCCATGTGACGCGGCAGGCGGTATCCAGTTGGGAAACCGGAGTTTCCCAAACAAAAGGATATTAAGGAATAACCTGTGTTTACCTGCTTGCGAATAAAAGAATAATGCTGTTAAGTTAGAGATACTGCATAAATGTGCTGGTATCTCTTTTTCGTTGGCTTGAAACAACAGACTATTTCATTTCTGCTTGATTACTCTAAACTTATCGGGATATGATTTGTCAAGGGCTTGTTGCGTAAGCAATGCTTAGCACCCTTTACAAATTATGGACGGATAAGTAGCTTTTCAAAAGCAGAAAAAATAGTAGTCTTAAGATTTTGAAACATTGTAGCAGGTATTGGAAAATGGTATAATGTAAATACAGAGAAACATATAAATTGAAATTTATTAAGGGGGAGTGGAAAAATGGTCTTATTGGTTGTAGATACACAAAAGGCACTTGTTAATGATGAATTATATAATTACAATGAGTTTATTGATAATATTCAACTGTTAATTAAAAAAGCACGAGAAAACAATGTTGAAGTCATTTATGTTGTACATGATGATGGCATTGGGAGCGGTTTAACAAAAGGTACTGATGGTTTTGAAGTATTTGAAAAATTTAAGCCATTATCTAATGAGAAATTGTTTGTTAAAAGTGTGAACAGTGCATTTAAAGATACTGGTTTAGTTGAGTATTTAGCAGAAAATAATGAAAAAGACATAATTATTGTTGGACTTCAAACCGATAAATGTATCAATGCAACAGTAATAAGCGGATTTGAATATGGCTTTAATTTGATTGTACCTGCATTTGCAAATTCGACGATAAACAATAATTATATGGATAGCCAAAAAAGTTACCGATATTATAACGAATTTATGTGGCATGAACGTTATGCTGAATGTATTTCCATAGAGGAAACTATAAAAAGAATGAACAGCTAAATTAGAATTTGAAAGGATGTTAAAAATATGGTAGATGAAGTGGTATTAGGGAATGTTATGGTTGATTGTGATGATGAAAGAAAATTGCAAAGATTCTATGGAGAATTATTAGGTTGGGAAATGTGTGAACTATTTGCAAGACCGGCTGTCAGTAGTTCTTCGGGGATTGTTTTTTTGTTTATTGAGGAAAAAGATTATGTTCCTCCTGTATGGCCAGAAAATGCAGGAAAACAACAAAAACAGATGCATTTTGATTTTCAGGTTGATAATGTTGCAGAAATGGTTAAGAAAGCGGAGTCATTGGGAGCAAAGAAAGCGGAAAGTCAATTTGGAGGAAATGATTTTGTAACCATGTTTGATCCGGCAGGACATCCGTTTTGTTTATGCCGGAAGTGACAATTCCAGTTTATAGAACTAAGAAAAGTGGAATTTATCGGGGAGAAAATATATGAAGAAAAAAATTAAAATTCTGATTGCGCTGATAGTTGGATTTGCTCTTGCAATGCTATTGATGAGCGTCGCAATTTACTTTGGATATACTAACGCATATAGTACAGATGTAAATACACTAACTGTTAAAATACTCGGAATACCTATTTACGAACTTACAAAGTCTGGAACAGAGTATATTGGCAAATCAATAGGAGTTTATATGGGGGCAGTATGTGGTATTTGTATGGCACTCAGTGTTATTGCTGAAGAACTTATCAGCAAAGCAAGACACAAATAAATCCCAGATTGGAGAGTAATAAAATTATGGAAGAAAATAAAACAACAATAGTACAAAAAACTGTTAAATCAGGTATTACATTCGGTAGTGCTTTAGCTATGGTCATAAGTTATACAACATGGAAATCAGTTGGGTGGGCAATTTTTCATGGCTTGCTTAGTTGGGTATATGTAATTTATTTTGTTTTACGCTATTAAATTTCAGGTTATACAAAGATAAGTTTAAAAATTTGCAAACCGACGGAGTGATCCAGACACGGTGGCGGTCGAAGACATAGAGCCACGCCAGCTTGCTGGCGAGTGTCTGGTTCACTTTGGCGGTTGGGCGAGCGTTAGCGAGCCGTTCAAAGCCCCCGTTATCTAACAAGGGGGGCACAAAAAACAAGAGTCAATATACATTAACAAGCGGAAAACGCTGTATTTACAAGGCGAAACTGCATTTTACATGGTGTGATATAAATTATGCCATTATCACTTGGGAAAATTGAACAAGACATAGGAAAGACAGTTGATTTCAAACGAGAAATTGATTGTCTTTTTCTTTTGCAGAAATTTAAGTATAGGCAATTATCAAATACGGTAGTTGCTTTTTTGATTGGAGGAATTTTAGAATGAATGATAAAAACTTTATTGAAGAACTAAGACAAAAGCGTGAGGAATACGGAGTAACACAAACAAGGCTTGCTGTTGCCTGTGGTATCAGCCGTGAATATTACAACCGCATTGAAAAAGGGAAACAGCCATTGAATGACGAATTAAGAGAAGTCATAGAAAAACAGATTGAGCGTTTCAATCCGCAAGAACCACTATTCTTATTGATTGATTACTTTCGTGTCCGCTTTCCTACTACGGACGCATTGGCGATTATCCGTGATGTATTACAACTGAAATCTGATTATATGCTTTATGAAGATTATGGAAAATACGGATATGAAAGCAAATATGTACTTGGCGACATCAATATCATGTGTTCCATGCAGGAGCATTTAGGTGTTTTATTGGAACTGAAAGGCAAAGGCTGTCGGCAAATGGAATGTTATCTGCTGGCACAGGAACGCTCATGGTATGACTTCATGCTGGATTGTATGACGGCTGGTGGTGTGATGAAACGGCTTGATTTGGCTATCAATGACCGAGCAGGAATATTGGATATTCCAAAGTTAAAGGAAAAATACAAGGCTGGCGAATGTATCTCCTACTTTCGTATGCAGAAAGATTACAGCGGTACAGAAAAATGCGGTAGCGATTTACCAAAGAATACAGGAGAAACCTTATATCTCGGTTCAACAAGTAGCGAATTATATATGTGTGCTTATCAGAAAAATTATGAGCAGTATGTCAAGAATGGCACAGAAATTGAAGATACGGAGATTAAGAACCGTTTTGAAATACGCATGAAGAATGAACGAGCCTATTATGCGGTTGTAGATTTACTGACCTATCGGGACGCTGAACGCACCGCTTTTTCTATCATCAATCATTATGTCCGCTTTGTTGACAGAGAGGACGACAAGCCAAAAAGTCAATGGATAACAAATGATGATTGGGCATGGTTTGTAGGGGAAAACAGAGAGCCGATACGCTTAACCACAAAGCCAGAGCCTTACACTTTACAAAAAGCGTTGCATTGGCTACAAAGACAAGTTGCACCAACAATAAAAATGGTACAGGCATTAGACAGAGAAAATCATACAACGATACTGAAAGATATGATTGAGCAGGCAGAACTTAAAGACAAGCATAAACATTTATTACAATTAGAGAAATCAACCATAGAAGAACGTATAGATACCGCTGTTCCACAAGAGAATGACGGTATTTTTTAATGTAATTGAAAAATTTCAGATTTAGTCAGCAAAGAGCTGTTTTCATTCCCTATGTGAAGTGAAAGAAGAAAAATAAATTTTTTATTAAATCTGCAACAAAACGGCTACTTGCGTACAGATATGGTGCGAGAAAAGGAAATCTAAACTTTTTTTGAAAATAGGTCATTAAATCGGGGCTTGCTGTCCCTATATGAAGTGAAAGAAGAAAAAAGTTTTGAAAAAATGACGGAAATTCGTGATTAGTGGACAGTGTTCTATGAAAAGAAGAAAAGCATCATCATTTTGTATTCAAACAGGCATTAGCAGTTGAGTGTTGATGTGAAAAGAGGAAAATACTTTATTCTAAACTTAACAATTTAAGGTTTCCGTTCCCTATATGGTGCAAAGAAAATATTTCATTCTATTGTTGGCAGTAACGGTATGGTTTGGGTAGTTAGGGTGTGAAAAGAAAAATAATCTTTTTTCGTCATTAACTTAGCAAAATGACAATGTCTATCCCTATATGGTGCAAGAAAAGAAGTTAAAATTTTTCCATTTCAACTTAGCAAATGGACGTTTGCTGTACAGATAGTAGTGAAAAAGGAGAAAATCAACCGTTGATTGCCAAAATGAACCGTTCCATTTGTACTAATAACGGAAAAAGTTTTGGATTTTGGTTACGTTTCCCCTCTTTTCCAACGCGGTATATAGGAAAGATGATTTTCTTCTTTCTTGTTCTTTGACAACTGAATAAAGCAATTCAATACGTTTGACAGACAGCGAGCCGTTGAAACAAATACGCCACGACCTTTCCCCTGCAAGAGCGAGCGAAAACCTATTTGTGTTCTTATAAAAGATTTGTCCTCTTTTATCGCCATGACCTGTACTGTCAGATAATGATACTCCCGTACAGCCACAGCTTGAGCGTTCAGAGCGTCGCACGCAATGGGTACGGCTACATAAGAACTATGCAGAGGTGGAACTCCTGTGGGCTATGACAAAAGCCGTTGAATTGCTTAGAAAGATTTTACAGAAAGGGGGTATGTGTTATTGATAATGCTGTAAAAACAATTCAAAAGAAAAATGGCAAGTGTGGCATTGGCAACAGAGGAAAGACAAAGATTGTAGTAAAAGAGCATTTTTCCGAAAAGGGCAAAACAATGGAAGAACTTCTAACTGATGTCATGCTGGAAAAAGCAAAGCAGACAATCGCATAAAATCAGTGCAGTTGTAAGAAATAGATTGAATGACAAAAAGTACCCGTGTTATACTTTACTTGCAAGCAGGTATTGTAAACACGGGTTAGTTATAAAGGAGGATAACTGACAATGAAACAACAGATTTACAATACTGCACTTTATCTTAGGTTAAGCCGAGATGATGAATTACAGGGCGAAAGTTCCAGCATTACCACACAAAGAAGTATGTTGCGTCTATATGCAAAAGAACATCATTTGAATGTCATTGATGAATATATTGATGACGGCTGGTCGGGAACAAATTTTGACAGACCGAGTTTTCAAAGAATGATTGAGGATATAGAGGCAGGAAAAATCAACTGTGTTGTAACGAAAGACCTTTCCCGTCTTGGCAGAAATTATATTATGACAGGACAATATACAGAATTGTATTTCCCTAGTCATAATGTCCGCTACATAGCGATTGATGACGGTGTAGACAGCGAAAAAGGCGAAAGTGAGATTGCACCATTTAAGAACATCATCAATGAATGGGTGGCAAGAGATACAAGCCGTAAAGTCAAATCAGCATTTAAGACAAAGTTTGCGGAGGGGGCTCATTACAGTGCTTATGCTCCGTTAGGATATAAGAAACACCCTGACATCAAAGGAAAACTGTTGATTGATGATGAAACAAAATGGATTATTGAAAAAATCTTTTCCCTAGCCTATCAAGGTTACGGAAGTGCAAAAATCACAAAGCAGTTAAGAGCAGAAAAAGTTCCGACAGCGTCATGGCTAAATTTTACAAGATACGGTACTTTTGCACATATCTTTGAGGGAAAACCCGAAAGTAAGCGTTATGAGTGGACGATTGCTCATGTCAAGGCGATATTGAAAAGTGAGGTTTATATCGGAAACAGTGTTCACAATATGCAGTCTACGGTATCGTTCAAGAGTAAAAAGAAAGTGCGTAAACCCGAAAGTGAATGGTTTCGAGTAGAAAACACTCACGAGCCGATTATTGACAAGGAAGTGTTCTATCGTGTGCAGGAGCAGATAAAATCAAGACGCAGACAGACAAAGGAAAAGGCAACGCCGATTTTTGCAGGGCTTGTCAAGTGTGCGGATTGTGGCTGGTCTATGAGATTTGGAACGAATAAGGCAAATAAAACGCCTTACAGTTATTATGCTTGCAGTTACTACGGGCAGTTTGGCAAAGGTAATTGTTCTATGCACTACATTCGTTATGATGTGCTGTATCAAGCCGTATTGGAACGCTTGCAGTATTGGGCTAAGGCAGTACAGCAGGACGAAGAAAAGGTATTGAACAAGATACAGAAAGTCGGCAATGCAGAGCGAATACGGGAAAAGAAGAAAAAGGCAAGTGCCTTGAAGAAAGCCGAGAACCGACAAAATGAGATTGACCGCTTGTTTACGAAAATGTATGAAGATAGAGCCTGTGAGAAGATAACGGAACGAAACTTCATCATGCTGTCGGGGAAATATCAAAAAGAACAGATAGAACTGGAACAGCAGATAACCAACCTAAGAGAAGAATTAAGTAAAATGGAACAGGATATGATAGGTGCTGAAAAGTGGATTGAGTTAATCAAGGAATATTCCGTACCAAAGGAACTGACAGCACCATTATTAAATGCCATGATAGAAAAAATCCTCATACATGAAGCAACAACGAATGAGGATAACGAAAGAATACAGGAAATTGAGATATATTACCGATTTATCGGAAAAGTTGAGTAATCAACAAGAGTAATATTTTTAACTAAGGGAAACCGGAAAAAACCAACCTGACATTGAAATGTTGGAAGCGATTGCCAAGGCATTTGACACAGATCTATATATGATTTTATATGGAAGGAAAATAAACGAAGAGAGCGGAGAGTCCGTTAGTAAAAGAAAGAAATACCATCTTTATACTGCCCTGATATGCGGAGCGGTCGTTCTGGCCGCTGTGATTTCCTGGATTATTTTAAAGGATAAGGTGATGGAGCTGCGCAGACTCTACTATAATATGGTGCCTTACTTTATCTTCTATCTTCTCGTCCGGCCGGTCACGTTCTTTGCCGGCGGAGCAGGCTTGATGCATTTACTGGGGCTTCTCGCCGATTTTTCGGTTCGACGCGCTTGGATTAGGAGAACAATACTGTTTTTTTCGGCAGGTATACTTCTTTTGTATGTCGTAGCTGTACTTTCTATGTTTATACCCGGTTTTCCCATGCAGCCGCTCCGGGATTATTTAAATCGTATGAGATTTTCTTATCTGCCCAGCTACATGGCCTCATCGCCGGTTGTATTTCTGCTGTCCGGTCTCGGTATGTGCTTAGGGACGCAGGACACGTTGCGACATGCTGGTTACTTTTACATAATAAGAGGGAGGCGGAAAATATCCGCTTCCCCTACGGAAAAATCACAGTAGCAATCCCGCTGTCTTCCCTACACCATCATCTGGTAATTCTCAATATCCAGATACCTTCCAAACTTCACGCCCACTTCTTTGATCGTCCCGCAGTGCAGAAATCCAAGCTCCTCGTGCAGATGGATGCTGGCCTGATTTCCGCCGGTGATCACGGAAACGACGGTATGGATTCGCTCGTCCTCCCTCGCCAGGTTCAGTATATGCAGTGTCAGCTTCCTGGCAATTCCACGCTTCCGGTAATCCCTGTGGACGTAGACAGACAGTTCCACAGTAGCCGCATAGGCCTCCTTCACACGATAGGGGGACAGGCAGGCATAACCGACCGCATGGCCGTCCTCCACCGCCACGATTAAGGGATGATTACTGATGTTATGAGCATAATACCAGTCGAGCCGCTCCGACAGCGTCCTGGGGTTGATATCAAAGGTCGCTTCCCCGTGCAGCACCTCGTAGTTATAAATATCCAGCAGATACGGGACGTCTTCTTCCTGTGCAATTCTGATTTCCATAAACTTTTCCTCCTGCGTTTCTATTTCTTTTCCTAATATTACAATATTTTACTGTCCCCGTCCAATACAAATCGCAATAAAATAGACATTTTTCACTCCCGCACGCAAGAGTGCCCTGGCGCACGCCTCCATCGTGCTCCCGGTCGTATAAATATCATCCACCAGAATCACCCGCGTTACCTCTTCCGGCACCGCTCCCGCCGCAAACGCCTCCTCGAGATTGTGAAGCCGCTCCTTTGGATTCAGCTGCTTTTGAGGCGCGGTCTTCTTCCTGCGCACCAGCATCTCCGGACAGACAGGGATCCCCAGCCGTTCTCCGATCCGGTCGGCAAAAATCTCCGCCTGGTTAAAGCCCCTCTGACGCCTGCGGGACGGATGGACGGGCACCGGCACCAGCGCATCGGCTCCCAGCCGCATCAGAAGCTTCCCATACCGAAGGCAGACCGCCTCCGCGTAAAAATCGAGATATTCCCGCCGGTTTCTGTACTTAATATCCGCCATGGACTTTTTCGCGGTGTCATTATAGTTCAACAGCGCCCTCCCGTAATCAAATGACCGCTTGTGCTTCGTACAGTCCAGGCAGTACTCCCTCTCGGCACTGGTAATCTCCTTTCCGCATTTCTTGCAGACCGGCTGTTTCACGAAAGACAGCTTTTTCACGCAGCCGGGACAGATCAGTTCTCCTTTGGGCAGCACAATGCCGCCGCAGACAGGGCAGCGGCGGGGGAAAAGGAGGTCGGTTAAAAAAGTACGGAGCCGTACCGGAAAAGACACGTTTTTCATATTTTTTCTCCTGTTGGGGGATGGGTATGAAAGATTCTGTTACGATTAAGAAAGATAAGATATACACAAATGATGTTCAGAACTGCCGTATGAAGCCGCATCGGAGTATAGTCCCATTATACCATCTATGTTCTGTTTTTCAATCCCTTTCATCTTTTTAAGACTCTGGATTTTTTCTTTTTCCACTCCGCATTTTATATAGATCATTTAAATTCATGAAGGCATGAATGTAGACCTCCATCGCTTTCTTAAGGCTGGATACCGACTGAATTTCATCGCAGCCATGGCCTCCCCCGTGGCCGGCCGGCAGCCCAAGCTCAGAGTAATCTTTCGGTATGCCCGGCCCAAAGCACACGGTATTCGGTATCATTCCCGCATAGGTATTGCCTCCCATCACATACGGTTTTTTCCCATCCTTCACCACATGATCATACGCAGACAGCAGCGCTCTTACCTCCTCTGAATCAATACTGCCGCAGTAACCATCCCGGTGTTTTTCAGCAGAGACCGTAAAACCATAACGCTCCGCCGCTTTCTGCAGTTGTTCCACCATCTCCCCGGCATTGACCGAAGGCTGGTATCTGATATCCATCGTCAGGCGAACGGTCCGGCCCTTCATCTCCAGCACAGTTCCGGCACATGTGAGATCATCAAAAACCGGATCGCCGGCCGCAATCCCCAGTTCTTTTCCATACCCATCCAGACAGGCTTTTTGCAGAAATTCCAGAATATGTTTTTCCTCTTCTTTCAGCCCGGTTCCCCGTTTTAGAAGCCTGCCGGCCAGACCTATGGGGTTTACACAGCGATCCGGTGCCGCCGCATGCCCTGGTGTCCCATTTATTGTATAGCTCACGATGGACCCGGATACCTCTCTCCTGATCATCGCTCCCAGCCGTAATGCCTCCTCTTCCATATCCCCCATATCTATCGATCGGTCAATACGGATCACAGCTTCTGCCGGTACACTGTTGGAGGCCTCCCCTGCCGTCATATCGATTATCCCTTCTGGGACCGAATCCCGTTCCAGAATCACCACGCATCTGCCCTTCTCCCCATAACACAACGGAAAGCGGCAGTCTGATACAAATCCGAAATCGGGAGCCGGCCATTTCGTCAGATAATAGGCCGCGTCAGCCATTCCCGTCTCTTCACTCAGTCCACAGATCTGACTGATCCGAAAGCATGGCTTTATGTTATGCTCCTTCATATATCTGAGGCAGTAAAGAACCGTGATGACCGCCCCTTTATTATCTGAAACCCCTCTTCCAATCAGAAAGTCTCCCTTTCTCGTACAATCCCACGGGGGATAGGTCCAGCCTTCACCGGCTGGAACAACATCGAGATGTCCCCATACCTGCACTTCTCTTTCACCGTCCCCGTAGAATACCTTTACACAGCGGTTATCGCAGTTCTCCGTATGAAATCCATACTGAGCCGCAATTTTTATCATACTGTGCGCAGCTTCCACCACATCATCTGACTGCTCCTGTCCCGGCCGCGAGACACTGGGGATTTTCACCAGCTCTCCGATATCCCGGACCAGTTCTTCCTCATGCATATCAATCCATTGTCTGATATCATCCTCTCGATCCATATTTCCTCCTATCCCTTAATTCCGGAAGATACGATTCCATCCACCAGATACTTCTGAAGCAGAATAAATATAACAATCAGCGGCAGAATGGAAAGTACCGACATTGAAAACATCGCTCCATAGTCCGAGGTAGAAGCCGGATCACAGAACAGCTTCAGCGCAAGGCTGATGGGATACCGTTCTGATTTATTTACGTACAGAAGAGGCGACAGAAAGTCTTCCCATCTCCACATAAAAGAAAAGATGACTGCGGTAATGAGGGCCGGTACTACCAGTGGAAAAATGATCCGGAAGAAAATGGAATAATAGGAGCAGCCGTCTATCTTTGCCGCCTCGTCAAGCTCTGTGGGGATTCCATTTATAAAGTTCATGATCAGATATACGAAAAATCCCTGAATAGCAAAGCAGTAGGGGACAATCAGAGGAAGATACGTCCCAACCCAGCCCAGCTTCTGATACCATAAGTACTGGGGAATCATAAGTACCTGGGCCGGGAGCATCATGGATACCAGCATTGCGGCAAACAGAAGCTTCTTTCCCCAAAAGCTGCATCGTGAGAAGCTGTATGCCACAAAAGCGGAGGACAGGATGGTGCCGAACGTCGCCAGAGTTGCAATGAAAAAGGAATTTTTAAAAAAGGTGCCAAAGCTTACTTTTCCAAACCCTCTCCAGCCATTCTGATAATTCTCCAGGGTAAACTGCTTTGGTATCAGCTGCCCGGCTGTCGTGAAAATAGTGTTCGTCTCTTTAAAAGAGCTCATTACCATCCAGAGCAGTGGATACACCATAATAAACGCTCCGATCCCAACCAGAAGGTGATAAACAATTTTTCCGGCTATTTTTTTGCTTTTCATGATTTTTCATTCCCTCCTTCATAAACCCAGAACTTTTTCGACCAGAACAACAGTACCGTAATTATGGCGATAATCACCAGCATCACCCATGCCATTGCCGCGCCATACCCCGTGTTGTAGAATTCAAAGGACTGCTGGTACATATAGACGCTGTAGAACAGTGTTGAACTCATCGGCCGTCCCTGAGTTATAATAAAGCACTGCGTAAACGCCAGAAACCCGTTAATCATCTGCATCACCAGATTAAAGAATATGGTAGGTGTCAAAAGCGGCAGCGTAATCCGGAAAAACTGGTTGATTTTTCCCGCGCCATCCACTCTCGATGCCTCATAAAGGGAGATTGAAATCTGCTTTAATGCAGAAAGAAAAATCAGCATGGAAGAACCAAACTGCCAGACTGCCAGGAGAATCAAAACCCATATCGCGGTATTCTTGCTTCCAAGCCAGGAAAAATGGCTGTTGACGCCAATCAGCTGAAGCAGATGGTTAAACGTCCCATCCTCTGCAAATAGCCGTTTCCACAAGATAGAAATCGCTACCGACCCACCGATAATTGACGGGAGATAGTAAGCCGCCCGGTAGATTCCTGTCGCTTTCGTCGTCTGCTTGAGAATCAGGGCTACAATCAGGGCAAATACCAGGCGCAGCGGAACTGAGACCAATGCATAAAAGAATGTCACGGAAATTGACTTGTAGAAGGTTTCATCCTCCGTAAACATTTTCACATAATTGCCGAGACCGATAAATTTGGGAGCGCCCAGAATTTCAAATTCACAAAAAGAATAATACAGCGACATTCCCATGGGAATGACCATAAACACAAAAAAACCAATGATAAAGGGCAGCGCAAAGACGACGCCCGCCGTGCTGTTTTTGCTGAATGCCATTTTTAATTTAATCCATTTTTTATCCATACAAACCACCGCCGTTCTGATAGATTCGAGCCATTTTGGGCAGTAAAAAGGCTGCCGCTCTTCTGCAGCAGCCCTCTGTAGCCTACGATTGCTTACTCTGTAAAATTTTCGTTCCCTGGTTCAACAGCTCCTCTGCTGCCGCCTCGGGGGTAATCTCCTCGTAACAGACCTTTTCTTCCATTTTATATACCACGTCATAAACCTCTGTGGCTCCGTTGGGAGATGCCGGGCTGACCATGGAGCACTTTGGAGTCACCACATTATTAATATAATCAACTACCTTCTGGTCTGATTCGCTCATATCTGATGCAATTGCCTCTGCAACCACCGATGATACAGGCACTCCACGCTCTCCTAACAGAATCTTGTTGCATTCCACGGAGTTAGTCCAGTAATCAATGAGTTTTGCCGCCTCTTCCGGCTGACTGCTGTCAACGGAAACCGAGAAAAACATGCTGGGTTTCAAGTAATTGGATTTTACAGCATCATCGGATGGCCACGTAGTGATGCCGATCTCCATGCCTTCCGGAGCTGCGTTCGTGACGGCGTTCATATTATTGGAAAAGTAAAACGCACACCAGGACATATTGGACGGATCTGAGCCATAGACTAAAGGCTCCTGTTCCGGCTGTCCGATGGATCTCTCTGCAAATACACTCGGATTGATCAGCCAACCCTCATCAATTCCCATTTTATAAAGGTTAAAATATTCCGTCAGGTTTTCCTTTGATGCTCCGATCGTACCATCTCCGAATAAATACTCGCCCTTTGAGCGCAGGAAGAAATCCAGCCACGAGGTTCCATTGTTATACTGAAGATTCGTTTTGTATCCCGTCTTCTCATTTACCTGCCTGCAGATCTCCAGGAATTCTTCCATTGTCATGTTATCCCTGATCTCGATTCCATTTTCCGTAAGCAGGGTCTTATTATACAGAAGTGCCGGCGAATTTACCCCAATGCAGACGGCATACAGGCCATCTCCGATTTTTCCGAATTCCTGTACTGTCTTATCCACATTTTTCAGATCGATGACGCCGCTGTCCACATACGGCTGTAAATCTACCAACATGCCGTTATCCACGTACTGTTTGATATAGGCCTTGTCCATCTGTACAACGTCAGCCATGGTATGGCCCGCCGCGGAAGTCGCCAGCTTATTCCAGTAATCCGCTCCTGAGAGGAACTGTCCGTCAAATGTAACTCCAGGATTTTCCCCTTCATAGAGTGATAATGCTTCCTGCGTCAGTTCTGCCCGCTGCTGGCTCCCCCACCAGGTTATGGTCAGTTCCGTTTTTTCACCGGATTTTTTATCTGCCTCTGTCGTCGTTTCTTTCGTTTCCCTGCTCTCCTGCCCCGTCGTACTCTGAGCTGCCTGCGTGGTATCCTGCTGCTCCTTTGCCGGGCTGCCGCTGCATCCGGTAAGTCCTGCCGCCATAATCACGGCCGCTGCCATTAGCATCACTCTCTTTTTCATATTCCTTCTCCTTTATAATTTTCTTGCGGTCTCCACCGCTAATTTGATTCTCGATAAATCCTGTTCGGTGGCCACGGTGCAGTCAGCACCGAGAATCAGCCCTTTCCGTCCATACGACTCCACGATGGAGTGAACGGTGTTGATCAGAGCCTCCTCACTTCCGGCTGCCAGCACCCCCTGCCGGTTAGCCAGACCTCCCATAACTGTCTTCTGATGAAAGATTTCCCGGCCTTCCCTGATGGAGCAGGGTACTTCAAATGTTCCCCAGTTCACCACATCATATAGATTTTCATCGTAATCCCGGTAATAGTCCAGATTCACATCCCGGTTGCACACATGAAGGAAGCAGTACCCTCCCGCGTCTTTTACTGTTTTCATAATCATCTGGTCAAATGGCGCCACCCACTCTAAAAACTGTTCCCTTGTAAGTCCAAATCTTCTCTCCGCTCCCAGGGAGGCCACAAACACTCCGTCAAGCCCTGCTTCTATGTATTTGACAGACAGTTCACAGAGTCCGTCTGTTATTCTCTTCATGGACTCCAGCACTTTCTCCGGTGCCTCGTTAAGCCACGCATCGAAGATTTTTCTCGATTGATCATATCCATAACCAAGTGATTTGAACGGATGGTACATGGCTGAGGTGCCCACACTGTGAAGTGTACCGATTGTAAAGCATTGCCCGTCCGCCTCTTCTAAAATCCGTTTAACCAGGTCCAGCTGCCTCTTCATAAATGGCTGTTCTGCTGATATCTTCTGGAAGCTCTCATAATCCTGTCTGGTGATAAGTTCATGATCACAGGTCACCAGGTTTTCATTCATAATTTTCAGAATATCCGTATCCGTCTGCTTCAGAAACTGAATATGCGCGTCAACCGCGCTCTCACCATTTGCATACTCCGGCGAAAAATGCATGGAAAAGCAGGAAGGAATTCCATCCGTCTCTTCTCCTCTGACCGCCCGTATTACACGTTCTCTTTTTGTCATGTTCCTTCTCCCCTATCGTGTCTTTACAGTCTTACGCTCCGCCGCTTTCTCTTTCAGCGAAGTTCCTTATCGACTGATCCCAGTATATCACCCGGTCTCCACAATTTTAATCCAATATTCCGGTATCATATGTCAAAAAACCGGCTTCTCCACGGCTTGTTCTTGCTTTTTTCTCTGTGTTTTCTTATGATAATAGTGTCAGGGACACAGCGGGCGGACAAATAAGGGGGAAACGACATGATGAAACTTCTGGCCACTAAAATAAAACTGCTATTTTCCAATACGTCTTTAAAAAGAAAGATTCTTACGATTGTTCTGGTCTCCATCTTCCTGATATCGGGAGTCAGTCTGGCCGGGCTGCAGATCGTTTCTAACGCTTATTTAAAGCTGTTAAGAAATACCATTGCCAATAATCTCTCTTATTCTGCGACCACGATCTCCTATTATTTGTCCAATATCGAAACCATGTCCGGACTCATGCTGTCCGACTCGAATATTCAAAACAATCTTGCCGATGTCAGACATTCGGACAATCCGCGAATTCGGACTGAAGCGTACAAGAATCTATCCTATACGGTTTTGGAATACTATCAGCAATATAAGCCTAATTTTATCAGTTATATTACCCTTAACAACCCTGATTTTATCACCTATTCGAATTTTCTCGGTTCGCGCAAAACTCCCGAGGAGATTGAACGAACCGTTCTCGACGCCGCTCAGGCCGCGGACGGCAGGCCTGTATGGATCAGCAACTACGGAAAAGATCATGGAATCTTTATGGGACGTCTGATAAAAAATATCCAGAGCTCCAATTTGGAAGAGCTGGGCACGCTTCTCGTATCTCTGGACCTGGAAGCGCTTATGGATTCTTTAAACAAGGATAACTCGATGTACGAGGATCCCCAATACTATATATTGACAGGGGATACTATTATCTATAATGACAATCCCGTCTCAGCTTCCATCCATGACCAGCGCCGCAAACCTTCCAGGCAGAGCTACGAGATCATGACGATTGACAGACATAAGTACTTTGTGACGGAAGAGACGATTCCCGGCTTTGACTGGACTTACGTTTGCTATGTCTCTTACGATCCCATATTTCAGTCGGTCTCATTTGTGCGGACACTCAGTATCTGCATGATTATCCTGAGCATCCTGTCAGCCATTGCATTTTCGGAATCCATGATATCCTTCATCAGCTGCCACACCAGAGGGCTGATTCGCAAAATGGAAGTCTTCAGTACCGACGAAAATGCAGTCATTGAAAGCGATTACGATTACAGCTGCCGCAAAGACGAGTTCGGTCTTTTAAACCGGCAGTTTGACCACATGGCCGAAAAAATCAGAAATCTCATACAGGTAAACTATGTAAACGAGTTATGGAAAAAGGATGCGCAGCTTAAGGCTCTGGAAACCCAGATCAATCCGCATTTTTTATACAATACTCTGGAATCCGTCAACTGGCGTGCACAGGTGGCCGGCAATATGGAGATATCATCCATGGTGGAATCGTTGGGCACTCTGCTCCGTGCTACACTCAGTAACTCCACCTCCCATTTTGATCTGAAAAAGGAGCTGGAAATCGTAACCGCATACATCACCATCCAGAAATACCGCTTCGAAGACCGCCTGGAGTATTCTATTCATTGCAACGAGGCATGGTATAACGCTCAGATCCCCAAGATGTGTATTCAGCCTCTCGTGGAAAATTCCATTAATTATGGTCTGGAGGAGTCCACAGAGCTCTGTACCATAGAAATCACTATCGAGCATCAGCCGGAATCGGGTACACTGACCGTTTTGGTCAAAAATGACGGCTCCCTTTTTGAAGATCACCTGCTGGAAAAGCTGCGTTCACAGGAAATAAAGCCTCATGGCTTTGGCATTGGCCTTATTAATATCAACGAACGGATCAAGCTGATGTTTGGAAAAGACTACGGTCTTACTCTTTACAATGAAAACGACTGGGCGGTTGCCAGAATTATTATGCCTTATATCACGGATCAGGAGGGGATCTTATGTTGAAAATGATAATTGCCGACGATGAACGCGTCATAAGGGAAAGCATTTCCTGTCTCATTGATTGGGAGAAACTTGGTGTGGAATTGACCGGATTGTGCAGAAATGGCCTGGAAGCTTACGATATGATTATCGATGAGGCGCCGGATATTGTCCTGACTGATATTCGGATGCCGGGAATGGATGGTCTGGAACTGATCAGAAAGGTCTCACTCATGGATCTGGATACCTGCTTTATCATTCTGTCAGGATACGGCGAGTTTGAGTACGCGAAGGAAGCCATGAAGTACGGGGTCAGGCATTATGTGTTAAAGCCCTGCAACAAGTCATTGATCTCGGACTGCATTGTGGATGTTGCGAAAGACTGTTACGCAAGAAAACGCACACGTTCCCTGGAAGACGGCCATTTTCTTCTGACCAGCAGTATGCACCACAATATTGTCTCCAGTGTTATCAGTGAAAGCCTGGGACAGAGTAAGGCTCTGCCGGAAATCATACGGTCCTATGAGCCGTATCTCGACTTTTATTCCACGCCATACCAACTTTTCTATGTATTTTATCTGGAGATTGGCAGCCTTGAAGTATTTCTTCAAGAGCTGAAGCAGTACTGTGAGCAGACTATGCTGCAGGTAACCATACACGGAACCTACGTACACAATACTCTTCTCCTGTTTTTTAAGGACTATTCGGCAGACTGCGGAATGCTGGAACAGTTTATAAAGCAGCTGGAGCTTCCCATCAAGCCGGTAGAACTGGAAATCCAAAAAGAGACTTATCACAGTCTGTGTGAACTTCTGGAAGTGATCCTGGTCAAGTTGAAGCGGTTCAGTACCATCTATTATCTGAACAACTTTCATTTGCTTTATACGTGCAATTACAACTACCTCATGTCTGAGGCGGAAAGACTGTATCAGGAGTTAAAATCCGGATCACAGGACAGCTTTCAAAGCCTGTCGGAGCTTCTCCTGGGAATTGAAGACACTGCATTTTTAAAACAGCTTTCCGGGAGCCTGCTTTTGAAAGCCTCTGCAGATAATCCGGCCTTTTCCGCCATCAACCTGACGGAATGGCTGTTTGAAATAGATGGTGAAGCGGATCCATCACAACTGAAACAACGGATTCTGGATCACTTAAAACGACTGCTCCTTCTACCGCCCAAAGATACCAATACCAGCTCCATGATTGATCAGATCACTACCTATGTGGAACAAAATTTAAGCAACTCCGGATTGACGTTAAAATTTATCTCCGAGCAGGTTCTCTTTATGAATGTGGATTACGTCAGCAAACGATTCTTTAAGGAAGCAGGCCGCAAATTTTCCGACTACCTGACCGATATTCGGATTATGAGGGCCAAAGAATACATCGCTGCCGGCGAAAAGATTCAGATCATCGCAGAAAAAGTTGGCTGCGGCAATAATCCCCATTATTTTTCCCAGCTTTTTAAGAAGAAAACGGGGATGACCCCCAGCGCATACAGCGACTGTCTCCGAAAATAACAGCCGAAACCGGGCAGAATATTCATCTGCCCGGTCCGGCTGTTTCATTTACTCCTGGGGAACGGTATCATAAATCTCACAAATCCTCTCCCTAAGCCCCGAATACCGTCTCTGCTCCATCTCATTATCCACCATGGCCTGGAACACCTCCGGCACTCCCACCAGACAGACACAGGCCCTGGCCCGCGTCACTGCGGTGTAAATTAAGTTCCGCGTCATCAGCATCTTCGGTCCGCTGAAAATGGGAATCACCACGGCGGGATACTCGCTTCCCTGAGATTTGTGGATGGTGATGGCATAGGCCAGCTCCAGTTCCTCCATCTGTTTGAAGCTGTATTCCACCATACGGCCCTCGTCGAACTCCACGGTAACCAGCTCCGCAAATAAGTTGATCTCACGGATGATTCCGATATCCCCGTTGTAGATTCCGGTTCCCTTGTCCACGGGGATCCCGTATTTATTCCGGACTTCCCACTCGATGTTGTAATTGTTCTTGATCTGCATGACCTTGTCGCCCACACGGAAGGTCACGCCACCGCTCTCCTTCTCCAGCTTGCTCTTATCCGGCGGATTTAGGTATTCCTGCAGGATGGTGTTAAGCCGTTCCACCCCCAGCGCGCCTTTCCGCATGGGAGTCATGATCTGGATATCGTAGGGGTCTGCGCCCACATACCCCGGCAGCTTCTTCTGTACCAGGGTAATCATGGCGTTGATGATCATATTGGGGTCATCACGCTTGATAAACAGGAAGTCATTGCTCTTCTTTCCGAGGGGAACCGTCTCACCTGCATTGATCTTATGGGCGTTGACGACGATATCACTCTGGCTTGCCTGCCGGAAGATTCTGGTCAACATAACTACGTTAAAACAGCCTGCCTCGATGACGTCCTTCAGCACATTGCCGGGGCCGATGCTGGGCAGCTGATTCACATCACCCACCAGGATCAGTCTGGTTCCCGGATTGACCGCCTTTAACAGAGACTGCATCAGATGGATATCCACCATGGAAGTCTCATCGATGATGACGGCGTCCGCGTCCAGGGGGTTCTCCTCGTTTCTTTCAAAATGCATGCCGATAGAACGCTCGTCCCCCGGCATACCGGAGATTTCCAGCAGCCGGTGTATGGTTCTGGCCTCATAACCGGTGGCCTCAGTCATCCGCTTCGCCGCCCGGCCTGTCGGCGCTGCCAGAAGGATCTCCATCTCCTCACTCTCAAAATACCGGATAATGGTGTTGATCGTCGTCGTCTTTCCGGTTCCTGGTCCGCCCGTGATGATAAGAAGGCCGCTGTTTACCGCCTCCACCACAGCCTGCACCTGTTTTTCGTCCAGCTCGATCGACTCTTCCTTCTGAATCTGAAGCAGCTTCTTTCTGATCTTCTCTTCCGGCTCCCGTCCCCTGATATTTAAATCGTGGAGCATCCGCGCCACGCCCATCTCCATGTAGTAATACTGGGAGGCATAGACAACACGGACGCCCTCCGACTCCCGGATCACCAGACGCTTGTCGATCTGCATGTCCATCAGATGTTTTTCAATGGATTGCGGTTCTACCCGCAGGAGCTCCGATGCCTGGGAGAGGAGGTCCGTCTCCGGTAAGTACGTATGGCCGTTGCCGGTGGCCTGAAGAAGCGTATAGAGAACGCCGGATTTAATGCGGAAATCCGAATCCGTGAAGATTCCCACCCGCTTGGCGATCTCATCCGCCATCTTGAAGCCCACGCCGGCGATATCGTCCGCCAGCTGATATGGATTTTCTTTGATAACCGTATAAAGCCTGGGGCCATATTCCTGATAGATTTTCACGGCCAGACTCATGGAAATGCCGTATTCCTGGAGGAACATCATGGCCTGACGCATCTCCTTCTTCTCTTCCACCTGCTCGGAGATCGCCATGGCCATCTTCTCGCTGATCCCCTTCACTTCGGATAAACGCTCCGGTTCTTCCTCCATAATACGGAAAGTATCTGCCTTAAAACGCCGGACAATTCGGGCCGCCAGCGCGGCTCCGATTCCTTTCACGGCGCCGGATCCCAGGTAACGCTCCATGGCCGCCGTATCCTCGGGAGCCTTGATCTCGTAGGTTTCCACCGTCATCTGTTCCCCATAGACCGGATGCTCGGTCATGGGGCCGGTGGCTTCCACCATCTCACCCTCGCTGATATAATGGAAATTGCCGACCAGAGTGTATTCCTCTCCTTCGTCCGTAAGGCTCAAGACCGTATAGCCATTTTCTTCATTGCGATATTTAATTCGTTCTACAAATCCGCAGACCGTCGCCATGGTCTTCCCCCTTTGTCGTCATAGAAAAAATACAGAAAGCAGGCAGTCACAAAACAAGCCCTGCCGGAATCCTATGATCCGCCAGGGTTGTCCTACAACTATCCTGCTTAAAT
>NZ_JBKVCZ010000017.1:0-78594 GCF_046966825.1 Hungatella sp.
ATACAAGAGTTCCTGATCCCATTTTCCGTCTTTAACAGGATTAAATTTTTTTAACTCAGACCAGTTTTGGTAATACATATTTTTTGTCTCCATTCAGGGGAATGTGCCGCATTAGGAATCGGGTGAGATCGCTCTTTCATACTGAACATTTTCCATATACTCTTCGATCGTTTCAACATCAAACCACATTCCGGCCTTATCCATCTCGAAAAGCTTTTCATACCCATATAATTGAATTAGAAAGTCCCAGCCTTTTTTGGTGATCAGGCCTTCTAAAATACCGCAGTAGCCGAATAACTCGATAACTTTATCCGGCTGTTCGAGATCGGCTGCTGTGTATTCAGTTCCTTTGGGCGGCGGATAAATATATAAGCCTAACATGTTTGGTACCCCCCTTAATTTCTGTTGCGATATGGCAGTTCTGGCTGTATTTGGCAAGGGATTCTTTTGGGGCAGGATCGGAGGAATGTGAGCCGGGAACTTATGAGTCAGGGAAGCGAATTCGGAGTGTTCCTAATTAGAGTGTCCCGCCCCAGAGTGTTCCGAATCTGAGTGTTCCGAATCCGAATGCTCCGAACCTGTGTGCTCCGAATCCGAATGCTCCGAACCTGTGTGCTCCGAATCCGAATGCTCCGAACCTGTGTGCTCCGAATCCGAGTGCTCCGATTCCGAATGCCTCGAATCCGCGTGTTCAGACCCGGAATATTTCGATCCGGACCCCGCCTTCCCGGATCCCTCGTAATCCGTTTGGTGCCGGCTTTTACAGTTGGAAATATGTTCCTTGATTTCATCGATAGAGCAATGGCTGTACTGGGTAATATCGGTTTCAGGTGCCGCCTCCTCCAGTTTCTGCAGGTAAATATATTTGCCTGCCGTCACTCCGCAGGAATGGGCGGCTTCCACCTCCTCAGAGGTCACAGCCCGGTATTCCGTATTTCCGTCTGGGCGCAGCGTGGTCACGGTAGTATCTGCCGTCTCTCGGATTTCCTCCAGGAGCCGGGACTGTCTGGCCTCATTGGCTGAGTAGACGGTGACTACCACGTTCTTATTTCCGGACAGATACGGTTCTCCGCTTTCGGACTGCAGCAATTCTTTTACCGCTTCCCCACACTCCATGCCGGTCAGCCGGACGCCCGAGAGCAGAGCTTCCCCATCTTCGTTGAGAGCCGAGGAAGAGGTTACACGGTCCAGGCGGTTGACGGTCAGTTCAATGGAAGGATTGACATCCACACTGATTAAAGCCGCCTGTGCATAATAATAGTGGTAACCGCCTCCGGTTACTATGAAGCACAGGCAGGCGGCGATGGCAGCGGCGGCTGTGAGAAAACGGCGGGATCGCTGTTTCGTCTTTACAGGGACGATATCCCCCTTTTTCCAGCCTTCTTTTGCCGGGAGTGAGACGAAATCTCCGCCATTTTTCATTATGACAGCTTCTTTTCCTGTTATTTCAATGATAATTCCCATCTTCAATCGGTATCACCTCCCTGTATTGTGGAAGAAATGCTCTGATTCCGGGATAATCTCCGGATAAGAGGATGATCAGAGTTACAATGTATTTCCGGTGCTTTTCTATAGTTTTTGGAGAAATAAAGAGAGCCGAGGCAAGCTGTGCCTGCGGGAGCTTTTTCTGTTCAAAAAACATGGCGTGAAATTCCGGATTTAAAAGTACGGCCGCAGCTAACTGGCGGCACGTGGCTTTTGCACGCGCCTGTTTGGGGCAAATACGAGGCAGATCCTTCCAGACGACGCCGTATACACCGATTGCCTCAGAAAGGCGGTCAATCTCCTCGCAGAGGGAGAGACGTTCCTGTTCCCTGTCGTAGGCCTCTAAGGAGGCTTTCCCTGCCGCGGCTTCCAGCTCGGCCGCATCGAAACCAGACGGCTGAATACTCTTCAAATACCGGTTCTGCCTGCGGATCTCATCATTGATCCGGTTATGAAAGCAGACCGAGAAAAATGAAATAAAGCTGCCCCTGTTCTCCGTGTACTGGCGGACGCAGCTGACAAAAGTCAGCATGGCGAGACTGAGCCGGTCTTCATAATCCAGAAGCGGAGATGCGGCCGCGCCGGCCTGCTTTTTTAAGAGAGGCAGATAGTCGCTTAAAAGCTGCTCAAGCTCTGCGGAATCGGACTGAGCTTTTTTTATGCGGTTTTCAATGTCATTCACGGTTCCACCTCCTGTTCCATGCCATTGTACAGCTTTTTCCAGGTTATGTAAATCAATAAAAATTTTTTCAGACCCTACATTTTGGAAGAGAGCCGTCGTATTCTTTAAACGAGAATAAAAAATGAAATGAGGATATGAATTTATGAAGAAAATAATAACCGGCATTCTTGTATCTGCTGTTGTATTGAGTATGGCGTTTCCGGCGCTGGCATCGACACGTGTCTGCGACCGGTATGAGTCGTGTGGCGTGGAAGGCTGTGAGACAGAGGCCTGCCATGAGCATGATGGAGTAATCTATCGTGGAACGTGCCAGAATGGAACCTGCTCGTATCACAGTGAGAACTGCGGACCGGGAAGCGGAAGCCAGCGGGGACACCACAGAAGCCATGGGAACCATGGAAGTCACGGCTGCCATTGAAAACCGGAGAAGTTAGTGAAAGGTAACAGGCTGGAAAAGAAATGGGCTGGAAAAGAAGCTGGCTGGAAAAGGAACTCAGGCGGAATCATTGATTCTTCCGGGTTTCTTTTTTATTACAGGAAAGTGCTTTCTAAGAAACAAAAAAACTTTGGACAGCACGTTACGGAGGCATCGGTATAAAATCCCGCGTCATCGGTGTAAAATAGGGATAGCGCCGGCGGAAATGGTGTGATAAGATTAAGAGGCAGAAATAAAATAAAACAGAAAAAAGGGATTGTTATGTTATACCAGATAATGGATGGGACGGTGAGCGCCGGCGGAGTGCCGATACTGTCCCATATTAATTTTGAAATACGGGGAACGGAAAAGATTGCAGTTGCCGGGAAGAACGGGGCGGGAAAGACGACTCTTTTAAGACTCTTAGCGGGCGAGATTTCTCTGGACCGGGACGATAAACGGAATGGGCCGGGAATCATGGCTTCCAGACGACTTACCGTAGGCATGATGAGGCAGCAGCCTTTCGGTGATACGTCATGCACGGTGGAGGAGGAACTCCTTAAGGGCTGCCCTGGAAGAGAGATCCCGGGTAAAAATGGAACAGGCCTAAGCGGTTCCGCAATTTTTTCAGAATGGGACCGGGAACGGTTCGACTATGAGCGGGAGTATGACATCCTGTTTACCGGTTTCGGATTCTCAAAAGAGGATAAGAAAAAGAAGCTGTCCGAATTTTCAGGAGGAGAGCAGACGAAGATTGCACTGATCCGGCTTTTGCTGGAAAAACCGGATATTCTGCTGCTCGATGAGCCGACGAATCATCTGGACTTAGAGACGGTGCAGTGGCTGGAGGAGTATTTAAGGCAGTATGACAAGGCAGTGGTGATGGTATCCCATGACCGCTTTTTTTTAGACCGGACGGCTGATGTGGTCTATGAAGTAGCGGGAGGGAAGCTTACCCGCTATGTGGGGAATTACTCCGCATACAGGGAGCAGAAACGAAAGCAGCTTAGCTTACAGAAAAAGGCGTATGAGAGCCAGCAGGAGGAACTGGAGCGGCTGAATTCCGTGGTGGAACGGTTTAAACACAAACCGACCAAGGCGTCGTTTGCAAGAGCGAAGAAGAAAGCTATGGAACGGATGAACCGGGTGGAGAAGCCGGAGGAAGATGATATCCATATCTTTACCGGGGAACTGACGCCGCTCATAATCGGCAGCAAATGGGTCTTTGAATCGGAACATTTAAAGATCGGTTATGACCGCGCCCTGCTGGAGATTACCATGAGAATCCGGCGGGGACAGAAGATCGGCATTTTGGGGCCAAATGGCTCCGGAAAGACGACCTTTTTAAAGACGGTTGCAGGTTTCCTTCCGCCGCTGGACGGGGAAATGTCCGTCGGAGTCAATATTACCATGGGATATTTTGACCAGCTTTCGGCCCAGGTGACTCTGAAAAACAGTGGCAGATCATTTTCGACTTATTTCCTCGCTGACGGAAAGAGGCGCGCAACGTCTGGGGGCTATGTTGGAGGGCGTGGCGCAGAGATCTGTATCCTCTCTCTCGGGAGGGGAGAAGGCGAGGCTGGTGCTTGCGGAAATGCAGAGCAGACCTAATTTCCTCGTTCTGGACGAGCCGACGAACCACATGGATATTCGGGCGGAGAGAAACACTGGAGGAAGGCGGTCTGGCAGCCCAGATGAAGGCAGAGGAACAGGCATTGATCGCCGGTATGAGGGCGGTTCCGAAGGCGGAGCGTCACAGACTTAAGGAAATATCCGCGGAGGATGCGTATATCGACTGGCGGCTTCGTCTGATATCCGAAAAAATGATTCCGGCCGGAGCGCAGGCAGGAGAACTGTACGCGGCGATGGAAGCGATGAAACAGGAGTGGCTGGTGTCGGAAGATTTCTGGTCCGGAAAGAGGTGGGAGAAGGAACCGGAATATACGGAGCTCTGCCGCCGGTATGAGGAAATGGCCGCTGTCTGGCATGAGCTCTGTCTGGAGTGGTACGCCGTCTGGTCCGGAGAGGAAAACGAGTAACAGTTCCGCCTTCGCTTCCGGCAGCAGACAGTCGGCCTGGCGAAGGCGGAACTGTTACGAAAGCGAAGAGAATTCTTAGCGAACCCTTATTTTTTTCTAAAAGCTGTTGTCCAGGGATTGCACAGCGTGCGGCGGGATGGTACAGTGTAGTGGAATGAATAGAAATGAGGGATAATATGGGTTGTCTTGGTAATTTACTTTGGTTTATATTCGGCGGTTTCATCAGTGGGCTGAGCTGGACGCTTACGGGCTGCCTCTGGTGTATTACGATTATCGGCATTCCGGTGGGGATGCAGTGCTTTAAATTTGCCGCGCTCAGCTTCTTTCCGTTTGGGAAAGAGGTCCGGTATGGCGGCGGCGCGGGATCCTTTCTTTTAAATTTAATCTGGCTCATTGTGTCGGGGCTGCCCTTAGCGATCGAGTCGGCCCTGATCGGAGTGGTGCTGTGCATCACGGTGATTGGAATTCCTTTTGGGCTTCAGCAGTTCAAACTGGCGAAGCTGGCTCTGATGCCGTTTGGAAGTGAGGTGTATTAAATATGGAGTTTCCGGGAAAGCGTCCGGGGAAAAAGAGTACAGCGCTGGAAAAGGAATGGGCCGCGCTTAAGAAGAGCGAGGCGCGTTTCGTGGAACGGCAGAAGGAAAAGGGGCCGTCGATCATCAATCAGAAGCTGGACCGGGTAGTCCCGGAGAAGTTAAAGGGAACGCTGGAGGCCGCGTTTTACAAGGCGTTTCAGCTGGTTTTCGAAAAAGGCGGAACGGTGATCAATAAGACGTACCGGAAGGAAGACGGGGAGTACAGGCAGAAGCTGAACGCTTATGCCGTCGGTCTGAAGGAAAACAGGAAGAATTTGAAGGCATTTTCGAAGCAGGCGGGGGTGTCTAAGACGAAGAATCTGCTGATTTCCGGAGTGGAGGGAATTGGCACAGGGGTCTTCGGAATCGGGATACCGGATATCCCCCTGTTTACAGGCGTGATTCTGAAGAGCCTTTATGAGATTGCCGTCAGTTACGGGTACGCTTACGAGTCTGAGCGGGAGCAGGAGTTTTTGCTGGAGATTATCAAGACTGCTTTGGAACGGGGCGGGGAACTGGCTGAGGATAACGAGCGGATTAACCGCTGGATCGAAGGAACCGGCGGACTGGAAGAGAAGAAGGTTCTGATGCGCAAGACGGCGGACCGGCTCTCGGAGGAACTTCTGTATATGAAGTTTGTACAGGGACTGCCTGTTGTGGGTGTCGCAGGAGGTTTGTCGGACTGCGTTTATCTAAAGAAAATTACGGATTATGCGGAACTTAAGTATCGAAGAAGATTTTTGTGGGAGCGGAATGCTGCCGGAGAAGGAGCCTGGAGCAGGGGATGAACCTGCCGGGCTCCTTTTTTGTTGTCCTGATTACAGTTCAACCGGTCCCGCTGTCTTCCCCTGATTTTGTCCGTCCTCAATCATCTGGAAAGAAAGCTGCTGAATTCCGTCGATCTTCCGGAACTGCTGGGGCGTGAAGCCTAAGTATTTTTTGAAGCAGATGGAGAAAAGGGAGGTGTCGGTAAAACCGCAGGCGTAGCTGATCTCCTTTATGGACTGGTTTGTCGTGGACAGCATGACCGTGGCCATACGGATTCTGTACTGGGTTAAGTATTCTTTGGGGCATATACCCACTTCTTTCTTAAACAGGCGGTAAAGATAAGTCCGGTCAACCCGGACCTGGTCGGCCAACCACTGGATAGTGAGCTTCTCAAAATAGTTGCTCCGGATCACGCCTACCGTGCGGCGGACAATCTCATTCTTATAGGCATTCTGTGTGTTGATGACCGGTCTGGAGAGATGGTAAAAAATGTTGTACAGCCGGGAGAGAAGGTAGTAATCGTTTTCATCACCGGACTGCATGTGGCGGATGATGTCGTCAATGGATTCAATCAGTTCCGGGGAATCGGGATAGGTCGCCACGGGACTATAGGCAAAACCGCAGCTTTCCGTAATCTGCGCCGCATCGCTTCCAACAAATGCGACCCACGCATATTCCCAGGGATCCTCCTCGTCCGCATAGTAAAATGTTGTCTCTCCGGGCCGGATTAAAAACATGTCCCTCTGTTTTAATACGTATTTTTTCTCATCAGCAAAGAAGACACCCTTTCCTTTTATAATGAAATGAATCAGATAATGGGCTCTCTTGGCGGGACCAAAGGAGTGGCTGCCCATACATTGTTCCCGGCCGGCAAAACCAAAGGAAAGGGATGAAGATTCCCCGGAAATATTCTTTCGAAAGATTTCTATCATATTTCTTTGCATAAGTCCCTCCTGAAAGACAACATTTTTTATATAAAATACAACAAAACATATTGTTTTTGATGAATCTTTATTATATTATAATATTAACAAAAATAAGTTTGCAAATCAATAAAAAATAAACAGAGTGCACTATAAACCGCGGTTTCTTTGTTTTAAAAGGCTACAGATGAGGTTGAAACTATTCATGAACCATATTAAAAATGTTGATTACAGGAGGAGAAGGAAATGAAGAAAAAGACACTGGCACTCGTAATGACAGCAGCAATGGCATTTTCTGCCCTGACCGGATGCGGATCGACCGGATCAGCGCCTGCCACGAAGGAAGAGACGACTACGGCTGCGGAGAAAAAGGAGACAGAGGCTGTGACGGAGGCGGCTTCAGAGAGTGAGAAGCCGGCGGAAAGGCCGGAGGTAAGAGTCCTCATTAAATGGTCGGAGAGCCAGATTTCCAACTGGCCCGTTCTTGTGGACGAGTACAACGCAGATGACAGCAATCCGGTAAAGATTAATCTGGAGTTTTACGGCTCAGAGGGCTATGACGACAAGGTGAAGGCGGAGCTGATGGGGGATAATCCACCGGAGATTGTACAGCTGATGAAGACGACCTTCAACGAATATTCCGCCAATGGACAGCTCATGGAACTGACCGGTTTCCTTGGAAAAGAGGGCTGGAATTACAACAAAGGCGCGCTTGCATGGGCAGGCCCGCTCAATAATCCGGAAAATGGCGTGTACGGAATCCCGGATTTTGCAAATACAAGCTGTATCTTTTATAACACGAAGCTGTTTGCGGAGCTGGGAATTGAAGAGCCTGCAAATCTCGAGGAACTTACAAATGCCGCGAAGACTTTAAATGACAATGGCTACAAAGCGATTGTGACCGGCGGCGGGAACTGGTGTGCACCAGATCTTCTGGCTAAGGTACAGGCTCAGCTTGTGGGTACGGACCTGCTGATCAAAGCCTATAATAACGAGGCGAAATACAACGATCCTTCCATGGTGGAAGCAATGACGATTGTCGATGAGATGGTTAAGAGCGGTGTAATTGATAAGTCCAGCGCCGACTATATTTCCGACGATGACGCGATTGCCGAGTTCGTTATGGGAAAGGCCGGCATGTACACGGCTCACACCGGCATGGCATCAGCTATCGATTCTTCGAAGGAAGACGATTTCGAGTACAATATCATCGAAAAGATGGATTTTGTTGAGAATCCAAAGACGAGTGTGTCGGTTACCTGGGGCAGCATGTGGTGTATCCCGGCAAACGTGAAGAATCAGGAGGCAGCCGAGGACGCACTGGCATTTTTATTTGGTGAAAAGGTTCAGAAGAGTGATGTAACAGAATTAGGAAAGATAGTCAATGTGGATGAATGGAACGCAGGTCTTACCCATCCGGCTCTCCTTACAGCGGCAGAGCAGTTAAAGGGCGCGGGAACCGCAGATTCCTTCTACCTTCTGGACATGGTGTCCTCCAAGGTACTGGATAATATGATCAAGGGCATCCAGGAGATGATTCAGGGAAATCAGACTCCGGCCGGTGTGCTGGATCATGTCCAGAAGATCTGGGAAGAGGAGCAGGCTCAGAAATAGCGTTTGTTTGTTTCAATCCACGTTCGGTAATTTCACAGAGTGCGGCCACACCTTTTAGAGATGTGTAGTTTGACTTCATGTCAGTGGGGGGATACCGATTTCTCTCCGCCCGCCACTGCCGTTAAACTTGTTTTGGCGATTTACCCTTCCGCCTATAGATGTGGGGGAATCTTCACTTTCCTAGTTAAATTGAGGGGCCGGATTAATACATCCGGCTCCTCTCTTAAAACCAGTACAACATATATTGCACTGGAAGGGTCGAGATAAGTGCCTTTGTAAACAGGTGTTTCTCTGCGATTACATAACGGTTTTCTTTCTCGCTTAACTTTAAAGATGGGTATATTATACATAATAATAGAGTGAAATGCAAGCGGATGTTTGAGCAATTGAAAATTATTAAAAAGGAGAAGGAGCTCACAAAGGAGTCAAGAGGGGCATAATTCCTCTCATGTCTAAAGCTGAGTTTTCAAGTACACTTTATGAAAGAGAGAAGGAACCGAAAATATTTTCTAATGTTTTCCCTTCCTGCGCTGGCCGTGTACACCGTGTTCTGGATATTTCCCGTATTTTTGGGATTCTATATCAGCTTTACCAACTGGAACGGCATCGTGAATCTGGCGGACGCGCAGTTTACGGGATTTAAGAATTATGTGAATCTGTTGTATGACAGTATCTTAAGAGTATCGGTTCTCAACAACATTAAATATGGAATCATCACCCTGATCGTCGTTCCGGTGGCCGCATTTGCCGTCGCCTATCTGGTTGAGAATTTCACGAGGAAAAAGTCCTTCTGGAGGACTGTAACATACCTGCCGGCTATGATACCGACGATTGTAACCGTGTTTCTCTGGAAGTGGATCTATAATCCGCAGTACGGTATTTTAAACGAGATATTAAAGGCGGTGGGACTGGGAGGGCTGGCCACAGGCTGGATTACCAATACGAAGACGGCCCTGTATGCGGTGACCTTTACCTCTCTCTGGAAGATGGTTCCGGTCTATTTCGTTCTGTTTCTTGCGGGTCTCCAGTCCGTGTCCATCGATCTGATCGAAGCCGCGGTGCTGGACGGAGCAGGCAGGTGGCAGGTGATCAGAAATGTCACCATCCCGTGTATGAAACGAATTATCACAATTGTCTATGTTTTAGTATTTATAGATATATTCAGAGTTTTTGACCTGATATACACAATGACAAAAGGAGGACCGGGGTATTATACCACGGAGATGATTCTTACGTATTCGTATAAAACTGTATTTACGAATTCCAACGCCGGATACGGGATGGCAATCATCTCAGCACTGACCCTGTTTGTGATCATCTGTTCCTTTATCCAGATGAAAATACAGAACAGGACTGCGGATTGAGAAGGGAGACGGACAGCATGAAGACAGTAAAAAAGTTATTTTTAGGTTTCGTACTTGCGATGATGGTATTCAGCGTCACGATGATCCCGATTATCTGGGTCTTCTTTTCTTCCTTTAAATCTAAAAAGGAATTGATGACAAAGCCCTGGAGCCTTCCGGAAAAGTTCCTGTTTTCCAATTACAGTGATGCGTGGCAGAAAGCGGATTTTGCCGTTCTCACGAAAAACAGCGTGACGATTACCGCTTTCTCTCTGTTATTGATGCTGGTTTTTGCGACGATGCTGGCTTTTGCCATTTCCCGGTATAAGGGAAATTTAAGTCAGGTGACCTTGATTTATCTTCTGGCAGGCCAAACGATTTCGGCTGGAATGATCATATTTCCCATCGTTATTGTCTTAAGAAAGCTGGGATTCGGCAGTTCCCACGCGGGACTGATTTTGACCTATGCGGCGGGCGGCCTGCCCTTCGCAGTCTTTGTCCTTCAGGGATTTTTTGCGGGAATCCCGTATGAACTTTACGAGGCGGGGGAGATAGATGGAGCGGGGGAATTTAAGATTTTCGTCAACATTGCCATTCCTCTGGCGAAACCGGCTCTGGCCACCGTGCTTCTCTATCAGTTTATGTGGGTGTGGAACGAGTTTGTGCTGGCGTTTACTATTGTGAGCAGGCCGGAAAAGAGGACAATTATCGCAGGGCTCTACTCGGTGGTAAACGGATATTTAAATACAGATTATGTGACGGCATTTGCCGGAGCCATGATCGTGTGTATTCCAATCATTATTATTTATCTGATTTTCCAGAAATATTTGATTCAGGGACTGATCGCGGGAGCGGTGAAAGGATGAGTGAGGCATGAAGGAGATTAGAATCGGAGCGGCTGCGTGGGGCTTTCGGGAGCTTACACTGCCGCAGCAGCTTGACTTGGCAAGACGCCTGGGGCTCGTTTCCCTGGAACTGGGAATCGCCAATTCGCCTGTGGATGTGCAGACAGACGCAGATGTACGTCTTCTCGAGCAGGTAAAGAAGGAGTATGAAGCATTTGGGATTTCTCTGGATACCGCAGCGACGGGCAATGACTTTACGCTTGAAGACGGGAACGCGGCAGCGGAGGATATCGGGAAGATTAAGACGGTAATCGATATCTGTTCCTTTTTAGGAGTGGAAACGCTGCGGATATTTGCTGGTTTTACACCTTACAGGGAAGTGGATGAGACGCGCTTTTCACGTATGATAGATGCGCTAAACACGGTAGCCCGGTATGGAAAGGAGCATGGAGTGATGACAGCCATGGAGACCCATGGGGGAGTGACGGCGTATCCGGACGGAGTGGTTCATTTCCATTCGGCAGCCACGGAGACCGGGTGTCTAAAGAGAATTCTACGGGAAACGGATAACAGCTTGAAATTCGTCTTCGATCCGGCCAATCTCTATGCCATTGCGGGATGCGACGTGGAAGAGACGGCGGAGCTTGTCGGCAGCCGCATCGCCTATGCCCATATCAAGGATTTTGTAAAGCTGCCGGGCGGTCACTTAAAACCTGGAGCCATCGGAGATGAGAAGAGAGACTGGAAGCGCATCATAGAAACGGTTCTGAAATGGACGGATACCCTGATGATCGAATATGAGGAACCACAGGACATAGAAGAAGGGACCAGGCGCAGCAAACAGTACCTGGAGACTATTTTGAAGGAGGTCTGGCTATGAGTACTATTTACGATTATAAGAAGACAAGGGCCGTCGTGATCGAGAGACCATATGAAGTCCGCTTAAGGGAGATTACTCTGACGGAGCCAAAAAAGGATGCCTATATCGCACGGACGTATTACAGCAGTATTTCCAGCGGAACGGATATGAAGACCTATAAGGGACTTCAGCATCCGGAACAGTGCTACTATCCGCTGGTGCCTGGTTATGAAACTGCCGGTGAGGTAGTCGCGGCAGGGGACGAGAGCGATGGAAGCCTGAAACCGGGAGACCGGGTTATGATTAACGAATGCCGGAAATACGGTGATGTCTGTGCCGCATGGGGCGGCGGCTCCGAATACACGGTAAAGGATTCCGATACCACGAATGACACATTTGACTATATGGTCAAGATTCCAGAAAACCTCTCCTATATTGACGGTGTGCTGGCTTATCTTCCATGTGTGGCCCTAAAGGGAATCCGTATGCTGAATCTGGAGGGCAGACAGACGATCGTGGTGAGCGGCGCAGGCATGGTGGGAATCAGCGCCATGCAGATTTTAAAGATCGTAAATCCGAATTTGAGAGTCATTGCCATTGAGCCGAATAAATTCAGGCGTGACATTGCGAAGAAGTATGTGGACCTTGTGGCCGATCCGTTTGAAGCGGAACTGGTGATCAGGAAGGCCACCGGAGGCGCCATGGCGGATCAGATCATCGAGTGCTCCGGCAATGCGGAGGTGCCAGGTATTCTCCATAAATATTTGAAGGACGGCGGCTGGGGAACCGACGATGCGCCGGGCCACATTCACTGGCAGGGGGATTATCCGGAGAAAATCATCATGGACAGCTATCACCGCTGGTTTACAAAGAACTGCACAATTTCCATGTCCTGTGCGCTGGCGCCCGGCTGTAAGGAGCAGATTCTTACCTGGATCAGCGAGGGGAAATTCGATACGAACGGCCTTCCGGTGGAGATCTGGCCGGTGTCGAAGTGTGCGGAGGCATTTGAATACAAGATGGCAAAGGGCGAGGATGTATTTAAAATAATCTTTGATTGGAGCAAATAATATGAGGCCTAAAGTTATTTTTCTTCCACATGCGAACATCCAGTATTCCCAGCTGAAAATGGAACGGCGGGAATGGGTCGTGAAAAACTGCTATGAAAAGCTGTTTGACCTGGTTCGAGACAATCAGTATAAAATAGGATTTGAGGCCAGCGGCAAGACGCTGGATGAAATAGAGAGGCTGGCTCCCGAGGTGATGGAAAAGCTGAAGGCGCTGATTCTGGACGGTCAGGTGGAGCCGGTGGCATCCCCGTATACACATCTGATGATGGGAAATGTGCCGCGTGAGGTGGCGGTACATACCTTGTTAAGGAGCCTGGACACATGGGAGCGTTATACGGGAATCCGCCCGAAGGTTGGCTGGAATCCGGAATGCAGCTGGAATGCACAGATTCCGGGCATCTATAAGGAGGTGGGAATCGAGACACTCATTATGGACGCCGATTCCTTCTTTCTCTCATTTCCCGAGATAAGAAAGGCCACCGGACTGTGCTATGACGTGCAGGGGCACAGCAATAAAAATCAGCTGTTTCTTATTGAGGAATATATAAAGGATAAGCCGGAGTATTTAAAGTATCTGACAAATCCCTCCATCTGTGACAACGGGATGAAGCTGATCTTCCGTTCCGATTGTATGGCAAATCTGCTGCTCTGGTATCTGATGGGGGCGACGGAGGGCGTGAGAAAAGAGGCGGTCCGCTATGAGGAGATTCAGTCCATGTTCTGCCGCTGGAATGCGCGTGCACAGGAGACAGGCTCCTTTATCATGCCGTATGCCGAGGATGCGGAATACATAGGAAGTTCGGCATACTTCTATGTCAAACAGTTTAATCAGGCCAGGTTCTTTGAGGAAGAAGGCGACAGCTTGAAACGGTTTAAGGAAATCATGGACCTGTCCATAGAAAGCGGATTTGTTCCGGCGACACCTTCGGAGGTGGTGGAATCCGCAGAGCTTCTGGAGAACCTGTCCATTTTGAAAATTGAAAATGGGGCTGCGTGGCACGGGGGAACGGCAAAGGCATGGCTGAATACGGATCAGGCGCTGCAGCTGGATCCGGTCTGCCGCATGATTCTGGAGGGGATCGAGGGGATCGCCGCCTATAAGCAGATCGACTGGCATGAGAATGAAGCGCTGGCTGAGGCCTTCCGGGCGGTTACCGAAGGGTGGGTGTCGGATGCAAGATGGCCGCCTGCTCCGACTTCTCCCGGCAGATTTAATGTGAGAGAGGCGCTGGAGGCATTGTACCGGGCAAATGACCGGGTGGCGGGGGCGATGGAGGAACTGGGAATCGCCGGGCTCCGTTCCCTGTATTCACCCGATATTATGAGTTCCCAGCTTGGTTTGATCGAGGAGAGGCTGATGGAGATGCGGTATTTTGAGGAAGAGTGAGATGGAACGACGACTGGAGATGATTCATTTACAGCTGACCAGGCAGTGTAATTTAAGCTGCTGGTTTTGCGGACAGAGGAAAAACAGCGCGCTGCGTGACGGCAAGGAGAGCATGGCTCTGAAAACTGAAGAGTGGCTTGGGATCGTAAATGAGCTGGACGCGGCCGCCGGAAAGAAGCCATCGGTCATGCTTTGGGGCGGGGAACCGCTTATGAGCCCGTGCTTTGATGAGATCGCCTCCACACTTCATGAACGGGGGTACCGGGTCGGAATCGTTACAAACGGGACTCTGCTGGATCGGCATGCGGAGACTGTCCCGTACTGCCTGGACAAGATTTACGTGTCTGTTGACGGACCGGAGCAGCTCCATGACAGCATCCGCGGAGCGGGAACATTCCGGAAGATCAGGGAGAATCTGCTTGCAGTAAAGAGGGCGGCGCCTTTACTGCCGGTGGTCTGTATGGCCGTTTTGACGGAGGAGCTGAAAGGGCAGCTGAAGGAGTTTTTTGCTGAATTGTCGGATTTTCCCGTGGATGAGGTGCTGCTTCAGGATATGATCGTTTTAAACGGCCGGGAGATTGGAGAATATAAAGCCGTGATGGAACGGGAATTTTCCATCGAAGCGGAGGCGGTTGAATCGTGGAGGCAGAGTGGTGAGGGGGATTCGGAGATGGAGAAGGCCGGATTCCGCCTGGAGGAGCACGGGACGCATGCTTTTAAAGTCCGGTATCTGCCGCATGTTCGTTCCGGAGAAATCGTGAGACCCTGTCTTTCTCCATGGCGTCATCTCCATATTATGTGGAATGGAGAGACATCGTTTTGTACTGATTTTACCGACTTTTCCGTGGGGAATGTGCGGGAACAGCCGCTTGAGGCACTCTTTCGGGGAGAACAAGCTGAAAAGTTCCGGAAGCTGGTGGAAAATGGGAGAAATCCGGCGTGCAGACACTGCTCCTGGGGGGACAAGGAGTGTTTTTATGAGCTGTAAAAGAGAAAAACCGCTTTCAACGGTTTGATTTACCGGAAGTGGAATGGAAAAACATCTTTCGCTTTTTCCCTGTGAATGTTATAATACTCATAAACAGCAGGCTGTCTGTGTTTTTTGCAGGCAGCTTGCTTTCGGTATTGAGGCGGAAAACGACAAAACCATGAGAGTTTCTGCTGCACATAGAAGGAGAACGATACAAAGATGAAGAAACTGGCAGTCGGTATTTTGGCCCACGTAGACGCGGGAAAGACGACATTATCGGAGGCGATGCTCTATATGGGCGGAAGCATCCGGAAAATGGGACGGGTGGACCGGGGGGACGCGTTTCTCGATACGTATGAACTGGAGAAGAGGCGGGGGATTACGATTTTCTCGAAACAGGCCATTTTGAAGTGGAAGGATATGGAGATGACGCTTCTCGACACTCCGGGGCACGTGGATTTCTCGGCGGAGATGGAACGGACCCTGCAGGTGCTGGATTACGCCATTCTGGTGATCAGCGGAACGGACGGAGTGCAGGAGCATACGAGGACGCTGTGGCGTCTTCTTGCCAGATACCGGGTTCCCACATTTCTCTTTATCAATAAGATGGACCTGGCGGGGCTGGGGAAAGGGGCTATCCTGGATGACCTAAGAAAAATCTTAAAGGAAAACTTTGTGGACTTCGGAGAGGCCGGAACGGATCATTTTTATGAGCAGATCGCCATGACCAGTGAGGAGATGCTGGATGAATATCTGGAGACCGGCCGTGTGGAGATGGCCGGGATACGGGAGCAGATTATAAACAGACGCCTTTTTCCATGCTTTTTCGGTTCTGCGCTTAAGTTTACGGGCGTGGAGGAATTCATGAAGGGACTTGAGGAGTATACGGAGGCGCCTGAATATCCGCAGGAATTCGGAGCGAAGATTTTCAAGATATCGAGAGATGCCCAGGGAAACCGTATGAGCCATATGAAGATTACGGGCGGCAGCTTATCGACGAGGGAGATCATCGACGAGGAGAAGGTAAACCAGATACGCCTCTATTCCGGGGAGAAATTCGAGACGGTGCGGGAGGCGTCGGCCGGCGCCGTCTGCGCCGTGCTGGGGCTTGCCAAAACGGTTCCGGGACAGGGGCTGGGGATCGAAGCGGCCTCGGCCATGCCGCTCTTAGAGCCGGTGATGACATACCGGATCGGGCTGCCGGAGGGCGTCGATGCGGCGGCTGTACTTCCGAAGTTCCGGGAGCTGGAGGAGGAAGATCCGGAGCTGCATCTGACATGGGAGGAGAGCAAGAAGGAGATCCATGTCCAGATTATGGGCGAGATTCAGATGGAGATTTTAAAAAGTGTAATCGAGGAACGTTTCGGTCTCTGTGTGGAATTCGGAGACCGGAGCATCGTCTACCGGGAGACGATCACGAACACGGTGGAGGGCGTGGGGCATTTCGAACCGCTTCGTCATTACGCGGAGGTCCATCTTCTTTTGGAACCCGGGGAGCCTGGGAGCGGTATGCAGTTTGCTTCCGCCTGCAGCGAGGATATTCTGGGAAGAAACTGGCAGCGGCTGGTTCTGACCCATCTGGCGGAGAAGGAGCACAAGGGTGTGCTGACGGGTTCTTCGGTCACGGATATGAAGATCACGCTGATGTCGGGGCGGGCCCATTTAAAGCATACGGAGGGCGGCGATTTCCGCCAGGCTGTCTACCGGGCAGTCCGTCAGGGACTGATGCAGGCGGAATCCATGCTGCTGGAGCCATTTTACGATTTCCGCCTCGAACTTCCGGACCGTTACGTGGGACGGGCGATGAGCGATGTGGAGCGCATGGCAGGGAAAGTGATGCCTCCGGTCATGGAGGGAGACCGGGCAGTTCTCACCGGAAGCGCCCCGGCGGCCTGTATGGGGGGATATCAGAAAGAGGTAACCGCCTATACGGGCGGCGCGGGACGGCTGTCGTTTACATTTTCCGGCTACGGGCCGTGCCACAATACGGAGGAAGTGGTGGCCGCAATCGGCTATGATCCGGACGGAGACATGGCGAACCCGGCTGGGTCCGTATTCTGTGCCCATGGGGCGGGATTCTTAGTGGAATGGGACCAGGTCCCGGAGTATATGCATCTGGAAAGCTGTCTGGAACCACAGAAAGACATGGGGCCGGATGGAATAGCCGGGCTTGCCGGTGCTGCCGCCAGAAAAGGTCAGGCGGCGAACGGCCGGAATGATGAGCCGGAGAGTGACAGGGAATGGATCGGCACGGAGGAAGTGGATGCCATTCTGGAACGCACCTTTTACGCCAACCGGCGGGGTAATTCCTCCGGGGTTAAATCCGGGTGGAAGAACAGGGAGAAATACAGGGAGAACTCTCGCAGCGTTCCTGCGGTGAGGACCTATAAAAAGGAGGCCCCCAGGGAAGAGTATCTTCTGGTTGACGGGTATAACATCATTTTCGCATGGGATGAACTGAAGGAGCTGGCGGAGCAAACCATCGACGGCGCCCGAGGAAAACTCCTCGATATTCTCTGCAATTACCAGGGCATGAAGAAATGCCGGCTGATTGCCGTGTTCGACGCCTACCGGGTCCAGGGCCATGTGACCGAGTGCCTGGACTACCACAACATACAGGTGGTCTTTACAAAGGAGGCGGAGACGGCAGACCAGTATATTGAGAAGTTCGCCCACGAAAATGGCAGAAAATACGATGTAACAGTGGCCACTTCGGACCATTTGGAACAGATTATCATACACGGCCAGGGCTGCCGGCTGATATCGGCCAGGGAGCTGAAGGAAGAGATCCGCCGTTTGAGCGAGACGGTTCATCAGGAGTATCAGGAGAGAAAGACAGGGGAAAAGCATAAAAATTATCTGCTGGATTCGGTGTCCGAGGAGATGATGAAACAGATAAAGGAACTTCCGGAAGAATGATGGAAGTTCCTTTATCTGTGAACGGTGTACTGTTTTTATGGTTCAGCTATATACATGTCCTTATATTTCTTCGGATCGAAGCTGTGGTTGTAAACGAGATACTCGTAATCCCTTATGGTATCCCGGTATGGAAAACTGTCAAGACCAGTCTCTTCCCAGGAGTAGTAGGTTCCCGAGGCATCATAGCAGCCAAGCGGATGAATGACGGGCAGTGTTTCCTCCATGGAAAGCAGAAAACGCTGGTACGGCGTCATATCCAGGCCGGCCTGATCCAGCAGCTCGGAAGCGAGATAGATGGCGCTCATCTTCCCTTTCTGCTCCGATCCGGATTCATAGTTTGTCCAGATAAGAAATGGCGTCTCATACCACATTAAGTGGTCTCCGGCGGGAACGTCGGCGCTGGGCATGCCTGCAATCTCATCGAAAAATTCATCCTCCACGCTGGGCTGATGGTCTCCGAACATCACGATCATGGTGGGCTCGTCGCTGGCCTCAAAGTATCGGATCAGGTATTCCAGGGCCTCATCGGAACGCTTCATCAGTGATAAATACTGGTCGGTCTTCGGATACTTGTCCTTTAGGGAGCCGGTCAGCCACACCTCCTGCGGAAAGTTGTCGTAGATTCCCTCATAGCCGCCGTGGTTCTGCATGGTCACATTGAACAGAAAAAGGCGGTCGGCAGGATTCTCCTTATTCTCCACCTGTTTGATCAGGTTCTCGTAATTGGACTGGTCGCTCACGTAATTTCTCAGAAAATCCCGTTCCTCATAGCGGGTTTCATCAATGAAATCGTCGAATCCCATATTCTTGTAACACGTATCGCGGTTCCAGTTTTCACCCGGATAAGGATGCATGGCGACGGTCCGGTAGCCCTGGTCCTTTAAGGTGCTGACAAGGCTGTACGTTCCGGGCTTTATGTAGAACTGGTAGGCGCTGCAGTTGGAAGGCAGGAAGGCGATGGAATCACCTGTCAGAAATTCGAATTCCGAATTGCACGTCATGGAGCCGAAGACGGGAACACACAGGCTTCCGCTTATCGTGTTCTCTTTCAGGCTGTACAGGAATGGGAAATACGCCTGATTCGTCTGAAAGGAACCTCCTGTGCGTAAGTCGGACAGGCTCTCATTCATGATGCAGATAATATTGACCGGGGTGATGATATCTTCACCCAGGGCCACCTCCTCGGCAGAGGCCAGGAGGACATCTTCCGCCTTGTAATCGTTATAGATCCGTTTTATCTGTGATGTGCCGTACCCCGCAGGCTTCTGCTTTACCGCATAGCGGAAGGAGACCGCCGTGGAGAGGACGTAACCGTATTCCTTATAGGTCTCGTTGACCTCCCACATGTTGATTCCCAGGCCCCAGGAGGGCATGAGAAATGTAAAAAACCATACGCCGTAGGCGGCGGTGACACCGGCCGCCGTGCTAGCGAAGGCGAGCCTGTATTTGCGGCCGGAGATCCGTCTTGGAAATGCGGCTGCGGCTATATTGATGACGAGGAGAATCACTCCGGCTTCTTTCATGGCCTTCGTTATGGTAAATACGTAGTTCTGGGAAACCGTCATGGCTGTTCCAAAGGCCAGAATATCCCAGAACATGATGGGGCGGCTCCGGAAAGACACCACGAAGGCCTCGGCCAGGGAGAGGAGGAACAGGAGAATGGACACGACGGGGATGGCGATTCTGGTCCGCCCGCTCGCCGCAAACACCAGGAGATAGAGGACATAAATCCAGCCGATGTTCAGGGCGGCCATATAGGAAGGGATCGTCGCCAGATTGCCGGTTACATACTCAAATAAAAAATAGGAAATACATGGAACCGTCATAAGAAATACGGTAAAAAGTATGTGGGCCGCTTTGCGGGCCAGTGGAAGTATATTTTCTTTTGTCATTGGTAAGCCTCACTGTTCATGGGAATGAGGTTATCGTACCACAAAGATTTTTTGGGTTCAAGAGAGAAAATAAAAATATAAAATGCAGCAGAAACTGAGCTGATCAGGAGATTTTCCAGCCTTCCGTTACCGCTTGCATTTCCATGCATGATGGATTAAAATGGAGTTTAAATGATCCGGATCAGGAGGTAATGATACAGTATGCCGGCAAATACAGGATTGTCAGAAAAAACAGAAATCAGGCTGAAACAGCCAAAACAGTATAAAGTGGTCATGTACAACGATGATTTTACGCCCATGGATGTGGTGGTGGAGATTCTCATTGACGTGTTCCGCAAAAATTATGAGGAAGCGGTAGCCATCATGATGACGGTCCATAAGGGACAGAAAGCCGTGGTGGGCGTTTATTCCTACGATATTGCAAAGACGAAGGCGGCCAGGGCGGTGAAGATTGCCCGGGAGCAGGGATATCCGTTCCGGGTGGAAGTGGAGTCATAGTACGACGCTGTGCAGATTACTGTGAAGGCAGGACGCGGACAAAGGCTGCCGATTATGACTGGAGGAAGAAGAAATTTGAAGATAGCAAAAGAAGTGGAAGAGCTGCTGAACGACGCAGTTTTAAATGCGGGGAGGCGGGGAAATGAGTACGTGACCCCGGAGCACGTGTGGTTTGTGCTTGCAGACCGGCCCGCCTTCCAGGCTGCGTTTAAAAGCTGCGGAGGCGACGTGAAAAAGTTAAAGTCACGGCTGGAGGAGTACCTGGGGCAGATGGACACTGTGGAGAAGGATGAAGGCGGTATCGAGGTCAGCTACGGCTTGAGCCAGACCATAGAGGAGGCGGCAAGGAAGGCGATCTCCTCGGACCGCGATACGATTGAGCTGCCGCATCTGCTGTACAGCATGATGGAGCTGGAGGAGAGCTACGGCGCGTATTTTGTTCAGATGCAGGGCGTGGAATGCGTGGACCTCCTGGTGGAACTGGGCACCGGTGGTTCCGGGAGAAAGATGGGGGCTGGAGCGGGCAGAACAGGCGGAACCGACAGTCATGCAGGAACAGGTGGAACCTCTGATATGGATAATGAAGAAGATGCGGAAGAGGAGCGGGAGAGCGTTCTGCTTCAGTACGCGGTCTGTATCAATGATGAGGTGAAAAACAGCTGCCCTTTAATAGGAAGGGAGGCGGAGCTGGAACGCACCATGCAGGTATTGTGCCGGCGTCAGAAGAACAATCCGCTCCATGTGGGGGAACCCGGTGTGGGAAAGACGGCCATCACGTATGGACTGGCGGCCAGAATCAACGAGGGCCGCGTACCGGAGAAGCTGAAAAATGCCAGAATCTACGGGATTGATTTGGGATCCATGCTGGCGGGCACCCAGTTTCGGGGCGATTTCGAGAAGCGGCTCAAGGCGGTGATGGAAGAGCTGAAGGAGGAAGAAAATCCCATTCTTTATATCGATGAGATTCATAATCTGGTAGGGGCCGGCGCGGTAAACGGCGGATCCATGGACGCCTCCAATCTGCTGAAGCCGTATTTAACTGACGGAAAGCTTAAATTTATCGGGGCTACCACCTATGAGGAATATAAGAAGTATTTTTCAAAGGATAAGAGCCTGGTAAGGCGTTTTCAGAATATCGATATCAAGGAACCGACGGTGGAAGAGACGGTGGAGATCTTAAATGGCCTAAAGCCGTACTATGAAAAATTCCACCATGTCCGCTACCAGAAGGGGACCATGGAGCACGCGGCCAGTCTCTCGGAACAGTATATCAATGAGCGGTATCTGCCTGACAAGGCCATTGACTTAATTGACGAGGCGGGGGCCTATCTGGAGCTGCATCCGAAAAACAAGAAGATCCAGGTGGTGGATAAGAAGCTGGTGGAAGAGGTGCTGGCGAAGATCTGCAGGATTCCGAAGCAGACGGTGGAGACGGAGGAACGGCAGAAGCTGGCACGTCTGGAGCGGGAGCTGAAGGGCAGAGTCTTCGGTCAGGAGGCGGCGGTGGATCAGCTGACCAATGCCATCAAGCTGTCGAAGGCGGGCCTGAGCGAGGAGAATAAACCGGTGGGGAGTCTCTTGTTCGTCGGACCGACCGGCGTGGGAAAGACAGAGCTTGCAAAGTCGGTGGCTGAGGTGCTTGGAATCCGCCTTGTGCGGTTTGATATGAGCGAGTACTCAGAAAAACATACGGTGGCGAAGCTGATCGGATCGCCGGCGGGCTACGTGGGATATGAGGAAGGCGGCCTTCTGACGGAAGCGATCAGGAAGAACCCGCACTGTGTCCTCCTGCTCGATGAGATCGAGAAAGCGCATTCGGACATCTATAACATTCTGCTTCAGATTATGGATTATGCGACGCTGACCGACAACCAGGGCAGGAAGGCGGATTTTCGCAGCGTTATTTTAATCATGACCTCCAACGCGGGGGCGGAAAAGGCCGACCGCGCCTCCATCGGATTCGGGGGACGGCAGTTGAATGAGGAAGGAATCACCGATGAGGTGAAGCGCGTGTTCCGGCCGGAGTTCAGAAACCGCCTCGACCGGATCATTATATTCCGTCCGCTGGATGCGGCCATGGCGGACCGGATTGTGGGAAAAGAATTCGGTAATCTGGCCCGGAAGGCGGCGGAGAAAAACGTGGAGCTGACCCTGTCAAGAGCGTGCCGGAAATACCTGGCGGCGAAAGGCGTGAGCCGTGAATACGGAGCCAGGGAGATTAAGCGGATCATCGGTCAGGAGATTAAGCCGCTCCTGGTGGATGAGATGCTGTTCGGGCGGCTGAAGAAGGGCGGAAGCTGTGAGATTGATTATGATGGGGATCAGGTGATACTGCTTTAACAAAACAAGCGGAAATTCCCCCACCTCCACAAGAAGTCAAGCCGCGCATCTATAAGATGTAGTCGCACTCTGTGAGATGATCGAGCGCGGATTGAAACAATTCCTTACTGGAACAGCCATAGACAGACGCATACAGCAGCCGCAGAGATAAATACTGCGGCTGCTGCTGTTTTATTTCTTTTCACCAGAGATACACAGTCCAAAGAAATCGGTCGTTACCATAGCTCCTTTTAAATCGGAGTTGCGCAGAAGCTCTGTAATTTCGCCCACCGTATAAGCTGCGTTTAAGGAGGAAATAAATCCTGGACGGATTGCCCGGGGGTTTGCGGTTGCCAGCCCCAGGTATCTGGCCAGCAGATTTACGTTCCTTCTGAGATCGGTAATACAGTACCGTCCGCCGGGACGGAGCACCCTGTAAATTTCGTTGAAGACGCGAACCGGGGTTTCCCATTCGTGCAGGGAACCGTTGGAGATGACGCTGTCGAAGCTTTCATCCTCAAATGGCATCTCCATGCAGTTGCCCTGGACATACCGGGCATCGATCCCGTAATTCTTCGCATTTTTGCGGGCGAACTGGAGCATGGCGGGACTGATCTCACATCCGGTGAGGGAATCGGGAGTCAGCTTCTTCGCAATTTCCAGACCGACGTATCCAGGGCCGGGGCCGATTTCCAGCATGTCTCCGCCGCGGAGGCCGGAGGCAATCATGGAGTTCACTCCATTCCAGCCGCGGTCACGCATGGTGCGGGCAAAGGAATCAAACATTTCTACGGTTACTTCATTCTGAATTCCCACATTGGTTTCAATGACTCTCATTTTCATCTTGATCTGCCTCCTCAAACTTACGGATCGATTGTTCTGCCCACTCAAGCTCCGCCTGGAAATGGAGAATATGGTGTTCAAATATAATGCCGGCCGGTATCCTTAGCTGTTCCGGAATGGCAGCCATGGTCTCCTCCCGGTGGTGTCTGATGGTTTCCAGCGCTTTTTTTAAGTGCGCAGCATGGCTGGAAAGGCTGTTTAAAAGTGTGGTGCTGTCCAAATGATCGGAAAAATAGAATGCGGCGTCGCTGTCGAACGTAGGGCGGTACTGCATATTCAGCGTCTCGGCCAGCAGCTCATTGAAACGGCCGGTTCCCGCGTCACTGACCCGGTATACGGTTTTTTCGGGTCTGGCTCCCTGCCGGTCCCTGTGGGCTTCGATCAGGCCGGCGGCCTCCATCTTCTCTAAATGGTAATAGACGGTTGGCAGCTTGATCTGGGTGAAGTCCTCTAACTGTTCTTCCAACAGTTTCTTAATCTGATAGCCGTGCTGCGGACCAAATCGAAGCAGCAGGCCGAGGATGTAAAGCGGGATCATGAGAAGTTCCTCCTCTCTTATACAAAATAGTCAGTACTGAGTAATTACAGTATACTCAGTACTGACTATTTTGTCAAGACTCTTTTTATCACTGAAATGACTCTGTTCTGTACTCAAACCAGTCAAAATCCGCATAGACTCCGCCACCAGTCAGATCCTGGCAGCAGATTCCGACCATGGCTCCGGTAAACCAGCCCTCTTCGCAAGCCTCGTCGGAGAGAAAGCTGCAGTCCATAGGAGCGCCGATGGGGACGAAATTCTGCTCGTCCGACAGGCTGTAGAAGAAACGAATGGTGTCATGGTCCACCGCGGCCTTAAAGAGCAGAGGGGCATCGGCGGGAACTGGCAGAATGCCGGCCGGATAGGAGTAGCTTCTGTTTTCCGCTCTCAGGAGGATCAGGCAGGTTCCTGAATCTTCGTCAAAGGTCAGATGCAGATAGAAGTAATTATCCGTATCGTACATACAGATGAGCCCGGCCATCTGCTTAAACACCTTGGGATGAAATTCCATCCGGGCCGATGCCTCAAAGGTGAATTCCGTCCATCTTCTGGCGATGAGCGTCTGCGCAAAGCGTGAGGCCAGTCCCTCCCTTCCATACATGCGAAGCCATCCCGGGCGTGCAGTCAGGGAAATGTGCGTGTGTTTCATGGGAACCCTCAGCGACTGCCATACAGGAGCGAGGTTGGGGAGATCGAAGTCGTCACTCGCCGGTATTTCCGGACAGGGACAGGGGGGAAGCTCCGGCGCGGGCACCTTAGTATCGGGCAGCGTTGTCCCGTTATCCAGCACGAGCCAGTCATCCACGGTCCAGCGCATCTTCTGAACCGCTGTTTCACGCCCCAGGGGATAGCGGCGGCAGCCGGGAAAGCGCCTGCGGTCCGCTTCGTTGCGGTTGGAGAGGGGACGGCCGCAGAGATGGACCGCGTACCACTCGCCGTTCTGCGTTTCCACGAGATCGGCATGGCCTGCTTTCTGAAGGGGATAGTCCTCGTGATGGCGTGTGGTGAAGATGGAAAATGCCTCGTTGTCGCCGGTTCTCTCCATGACGGGAGACTGATACATTTCATACGGTCCCCAGACACTCCGGGAACGCAAAATGGTCTGACCGTGCAGTTCCCCGGTGCCGGTATCCGCGGTAAACAGGTAATACCAGCCGTTTCTTTTAAAGATGTGCGGACCTTCCAGAAAGATTTTATCTCCCTGATAGATATCCTTTACCGGTCCGACCATCCGCTGTTCGGAAGGGGAGTATTCCTGCAAAATGATTCTGCCCGCATATTTCTGTGGAATTCGATGATCCGTTACCATGCTGACCATGTATTTGCGGCCGTCTGTGTCGTGAAACAGAGAGGGATCGAATCCAAAGTCATTTAATGGAACAGGAGCGGACCAGGGGCCCATGATCTGTTTGGAGGTCACCAGATAATTGTGGGTGTCGTACATGTTGCAGTAGAAGGAGCGGACAATGGTGAATACGAGATAGAATGTCCCCTGATCCCAGGTCAGGCACGGGGCCCAGACGCCCTGGGAGGGACCGACTCCTTTCAGATCCAGAATGGCCGGGTCATTCAGCGTGCCGCCCAGGGTCTCCCAGTGAATGAAATCCCTGGAATGGCTGATCTGTACGCCGGGAAACCATTCGAAGGTGGAGGTGGCAATATAATAGTCCTCCCCCACCCGGACAATGGAGGGATCGGGATGGAATCCCCTTAGAATTGGATTGGTAATTGTGTTTGCATTCATGTGTTTTGCAGTCCTTTCTTCAGAAACTTCCTGTGCTGAGTATCATTATAGTGACTGCAACATGGAAACGTAAGTCCATATTTTAACAATAGAGTTCAAATTTTAAAGAAAAAGCCCGTCTGTGGTTAATACAATTCCGCTGTCAGCTTTCTGTGAAGCTGCCAGACATCATCTCCATAATTGCTGACCAGAGTGACCACAGTCTCAGTTTCTTTCTTATAAGAAGAGATAAAACTGACTCCGGGGTCGCTGCCCTGAAAATAAGGGAAATAAATTCCGTTTTGCTCCCGCAGCCAGATTCCATATCCGTAGCACCGCGCATCGCCGCTGTGATTTTCGGTCATATTTGCAGTCATGTCAGGGGAAATCACTTTGCCGGACATGAGGTGCTCCCAGAAGCGTCTGATATCGCCGACCGTCGTAAATGCGCCGCCCGCTCCCGTGCCTTTTGCGTCAACGCTGAATATGTTGGTACGGTACGTCTGCGTTTCTGCATCATAGATATAGTTTGACGCGCATTTGGCAGGAAGCCGGTCCAGCTCATAGTATCCCGTGGAGGTCATGCCGCAGGGGATAAACAGGCAGTCTCTCAAGTATTCATCAAACGCGGCCCCTGTCACGGATTCCAGGATCATGGCCAGCACGACAAAACCGGTATTGTTGTATTGAAAACGGCTTCCACGGGGATACATCATGGGTTTATAAAGGAACAGCGGCAGTAAGTCCCTGTTGGAGCGTATCTTATAATTGGGGTAATCTCTCCATAAGTCCTCGTACTCCTCCATGATACTCTCGTCGAAGTAGTCCGGTATGCCGGAGGTATGGGTCAGCAGCTCCTCCACGGTGATATCCCGGTCGATGGCTCTTAAATCAAAGCCGAGCAAATCACCGATGCGGCCGCTGAAATTCAGCCGTCCCTGTTCGATCAGCTGTAATATTCCCGCCGCCACAAACACCTTTCCGGCCGAAGCGGTTGCAAACTTTGTATCCGGTTCATTTGGGACCCGGTTGGCCAGGTCGGCGAATCCATATGCCTTTTCCAATATCGTCTCGCCGTGTCGGACTACCTGGATGCAGCCTCGGAAATCGGCGTTTATGAGTGTTTCTATGTTCATGGAACAAGGTTTCCTTTCTGTAAGCGTATTGGCAGTTGGTGCTCTGTCCGGAAATGGGCTTTAGCCCCAGCTCTGGTATCGTGTATCCTGTCAGCCTTTATTGTATCGTTATTGGGTTACGCTGTCTATCGGATTTGGCCAACGATCTTTAAAAATTGCATGAATACCTTAAAAAACAGAGTTTTTTCGGAATGTATTTCCTGATATAGTTATGACAGAAAGAAAAAACAAGTATTGCACGTGAGCGGCCAAAAGGCGTCCGCTAAGTGCTCATAGCAAGGAGGATACAACATGAAAAAGAGATTACTGGCTTCTGTATTATGTGCAGCCATGGCAGGAACACTTCTGGCCGGCTGTGGTTCCAAGGATTCTTCAGGCGGTGCGTCACAGGCCCCTGCTGCGGGAACAGAGGCAAAGACCGAGGCGGCAAAAACGGAGGCGGCAAAGACCGAATCAGATACGACGGCAGCGGGGACAGAGGCTTCCATCGTGACGGAGCCGACAGAGCTGACTTTTATATTTGCTGACGGCGACGAGGGGGCAAAGGCTTCCATGAACGAAATTGTAAACCGCTTTAATGAGGCGTATCCGGATATTACCGTGAAGATCCAGCCAGGCAACGGCGGAGCTTACAGCGAGTTCTTAAAGACAAAGGAAAGTGTCGGGGAATTCCCGGATGTGATGGAAATGAGAGATACTCCGGTCTATGTGCGTGCCGATATGCTGGAACCGCTGCCGGAAGATATCGTTTCTTTATTTAAAACGACAGTTGCATTTGATGGAAAGACGTATACGGCTCCTCTGGGTGGTGAGAATACACAGGGAATTATTTATAATAAGAAGTATTTTGATGAGAACGGGTTCACGGAGCCGAAGACATACGATGAATTTATGGAACTCTGTCAGAAGATCAGGGATAAGGGGGATATGGCACCTCTCGTGATCGGCGGACAGGATATCTGGCATGTAGGATTCTGGTTCTACAAGGCTTACAATGATCAGGTAATGAGCCAGGACACTGATTTTATCAAACATTGCTATGAGGGAACAAAGGATTTTACGGATCCGGCAATCACTGCCACCTTTGAAGAAATGAAGAACATCTTCCAGTATGCGCAGGATGGCTGGGTATCGACCCCGGATGCGCAGATTACAACATTCCTGGTCAGCGATATGGCGGCCATGATGTATTCCGGTACTCATATGTTCTCCCAGATTACAGATGCAGATCCGAACTTTGAGATAGGATGGTTTGCGGTGCCAAGCCCTGATGGAAAGACCCGTCTCGTAGGTGGCGGCGGCGCAGGCGGCCTGGCAATCTCCGCAGAATCCGCAAAGGATGCGAATAAGAAGGCTGCGGCTGAGGAGTTCATCCGTTTCTTCTACGCACCGGATAATTATAAGGTTTACTGTGACAAGTTAAATGCCATTCCGTCTACTGTTGCGACACCTGATCTGGCTGCCGCTCCGGTCATGATGGAAGTCATCGAGGCTACCAATACGGCTGATGATTTAAGCGTTATGTGGAACGGACGAGTAGGTGAAAATGAGCTTCCTCCGGATTTCAGAAATTTCATGTATAAGACAACGATTGAAATAATCCAGGGACAGAGGGATATTCCGTCCGCATGTGAGGAATTAAACAAGACGTGGCAGGTTGCCATGCAGAGCTTTAACCCGTTAAAGAACGCGGAATAGAGTGATGCTCTGCGAAAATGATGCTTTGCGGAACATAACAGGAAACTGATGGAAAAGGGGTTGTTACAGAGCCGGAATGGTTCTCTAACAGCCCCTTAGATAAGAAAAGGAAAGGAGATGGGGGACAGATGGGAAAGAAAAAAGCAAAGTTTGATTTCGTATCAATGGGATTTATCGCACCGGCTTTCCTGTTTTTTACGCTGTTTATTATCGTGCCGACGATTGCCAGCGTCTATTACAGCTTTACTTCATGGGATGGACTGAATCCGGTCGTCAAGTTTGTCGGGCTGGCAAACTACAAAGAGATTTTTACCAGCGCCCGTTTTGGAAATGCACTGAAGAATACGGTGATTCTTACCGCGTTCATATCGATTCTGGAAAACAGCATGGCGTTAATCCTGGCGCTGATCGTGGATAATGTGAGATGGGGAAAGAATTTCTTCCGGAGCGCTTTCTACGTTCCCGTACTGATCAGCGGCATCGTGTCAGGCTTTATCTGGAAGATCATGTACAACTACAATTTCGGTGCGGTTAATACGATATTCCGTTCGCTGGGAATGGGCGAGTATTGTCAGGACTGGCTGGGGAATCCGAAGCTGGCTCTGATCATGGTCGGTGTCGTACTGGTATGGAAAGGTGCCGGTTACTACATGATTATCTACCTGGCCTCACTGCAGAGTGTACCCACCGATGTGGTGGAGGCGGCGGCTATCGACGGCGCGTCACCGCTTCAGCGTTTCAAGGCAATCACACTGCCTCTGATCTCCGGTGCATTTACCATCAATCTGACACTTTCCCTGATCAACGGTCTGAAGGTGTTCGATCAGATCTCCGTCATGACGGACGGCGGTCCCGGATTTACGACAGAGACCATCGTGTACCTGCTGTATAAGGTGGGCTTCAATGAAGGCCGGCAGGGCTTCGGAACGGCGGTCGGCATAGTGCTCCTGTTTATTATTCTGATTCTCAACGCAATCCAGCAGAGCATTCTAAAACGCAGGGAGGTGCAGTTATAATGAAAGAAGTAGGAATTAAAGCCAGCAGACGGAGAGTACGCCCGGGAAACGGTATTCTCTTTGCCGCGACGATTATACTGGCCGTTCTGTTCCTGGCTCCCGTATTCTTTGCGATTATATCCGCATTTAAGAGCAACGGCGAAATCCTGAAGAATCCTATGTCTCTGCCAACTACGCTGTACTTAAAGAACTTTCAGGATTTATTTGCCCAGTCGGATTTTGTGACTGCCATTTTCCACAGTGTGGTTTTAACGCTGGTATCCGAAGTGCTGATTGTCTTTATCGTTCCCATGGCGGCCTATGCGATGGAGCGGCGCAGGACGAGGACAACTATATTTATCTATACATACTTTCTGGCGGGCATGATGATTCCATTTCATCTCTATATGTTCCCGCTGTTTAAAGAGATGAAGATGTTCGGACTGTTCGGCAATCTGGCAGGCCCCATTGCCTGTTATATCTCGGGCTCGGTGGCGTTCGGCTCCCTGCTGTACTGCAGCTTTTTAAAGGGAGTGCCGTTAGAGATCGAGGAGGCGGCCCAGATCGATGGCTGCAATCCGTTCCAGACATTCTGGAAGGTGACATTCCCCCTTCTCGGACCGTGTACTGCTTCCATGGTAGTGTTAAACGGACTCGGTATCTGGAATGACTTTTTAATGCCGTATCTCGTCCTTCCTTCAGACCGGGCGAAAACGATTACGGTTGAGGTATACTCCTTTGTCGGACAGTATACGGCGCGGTGGGATATTGTGTTTGCGGGTACGGTTTGTTCCATCATTCCGGCACTCATTATCTTTGTGCTGCTGCAGAAGTATTTTGTGAAGGGGATTACGGCGGGGTTGGGTAAAAGGGTAATTTAGCCAGGGGACGCCCCAACACTTGCGGAGCGCCCGGGGCTGCGTATTGGCTGCGTGAGTGAGAAGGGCTGTTGTACTGGCTGCGTGAGGTGAGAAGGGCGGAAGATGGGGTGGAAATTGAGGTTAAGTGGGATGTATGGTATAATGGTGGGTAAGAGTTTTGGGGAGTAAGAGGGAGGAAATAGTGTGAAGAAGCGCCGGAAAAGGAATTTGAGCCTGTATCAGAAATTCTGTCTCGTTATTATTACGCTGGGGTTAATTCCCATGCTTTTTCTCTCGACGGTGATCGTAAACCGGATGTTTAAGGAGTATGGTAATTCTTTGAGGAGTAATTACGTTCAGGCGGCGTCCTATGTGAGTGAGTCGCTGGCTGATATGATGGAGAGCTATAATGGGGTGTCGAAGATGCCTTATTATTATAATTATTCCAGCGAGGGGGAGTTTCAGTTTAATTATATGTCGTATGATAATCTGAGACGGATTATCTATGGGATTGGTGAGGATCCGGAGTATATGGAGGCCAACCGGTATAAAAGCATGATGGTGTTTCTGGGAAATGTCCAGGCGGTGGACAGTTATATTTCCGGGGCTCATTTTGTGGGAGAGGGAATTCAGGGGGAGAAGCTGGCATTTCACCGCTCGCGGCGGAATATTCCTTCGGAGGAAGAGACGGTGTTTGACGCGAGGATGGGGCTTGATGGACTGGATAGAAACAGTAAGAATCTGATGCTGATTCTGACTCATAAGAACGACTATTTTCGTATGCAGGATTCCTGGGTCTTTACACTGGCCAGGAATTACTTTGATTTAACGGGGACAGTAGGAAATTATAAGTATGTCGGTACGCTGTTTATCGATGTGGATTTAGAGCGGATGGAGGCGGCGTTTAAGAACCTGAATCTAAATGCAAGGGACCAGGTCTATGTGTGTGATCGGGAAAATAATTGCTATTACAGCAGTGATGAGTCACTGATCGGGAAGAATCTGACGTCGGAGGGAGTCCGGTTTGAGGAGACGAAGGAAGAGTTCGTCGTGGATACACCGTATAATGCCAGCGGGCTGAAGGTGATTATTACGATGAAGACGGCGACTGCCTATGAGAAGATCAGACGTATGCAGACGATGATGTATGTGTTCATCGGGGCCTCTCTGGCGGCGCTGCTGGGTGGTTCGGTGTGGTTTTCCAGGCGCCTGACAAAGCCGATTCGGAATATGATGGAACAGATGTCGGAGATTGAGACCGGTAACTTTCAGGTTCGCCTCCCTGTAACCTCGGGGGATGAGATTGGGGTGCTGTCGAAGCGCTTCAATCAGATGTCGAAGGAGCTGGAGAGTTATATCAATCAGTCCTATGTGGCGCATATGAAGCAGGCGGAGGCGGAGATGACGGCGCTGAAATCCCAGATTTATCCGCATTTCCTCTATAATACGCTGGAAATTATCCGGATGACGGCGCTGGACAAGGATGATACGGTCGTATCTGAGATGATCGAGGCGCTGTCCAGCCAGATCCACTATATGATTGGCCCCATGCAGGACATGGTGCCGCTGGAAAAAGAGGTGGAGATCACAAGGCAGTATGTCTGTCTGTTAAACTGCCGGATCAAGGGAAAGGTCCATTTTACCGCGGATTTAAACGGACTCAGTGAGGTTCACGTCCCCAAGCTGATTCTGCAGCCGATCGTGGAGAATGCCTATGTCCATGGAATCAAACCGAAGGACGGGTCAGGACATGTGATGATCGAGGCGGAGCATGTGGAGAACCGCATGGAAATCTCGGTCATGGACAATGGCACCGGAATGAGCAGCGGGGAACTGGAACAGCTGAAGCTGCTTCTGGATGGAAATGAGCCGGGGATTAAAAATGAACATAACTGGCAGAGCATCGGCCTGAAAAATGTACATGACCGCGTGCGGTATTTATATGGAGAGGCGTACGGAATTGAAATCACCAGCACGCCCGGGGTCGGAACCATGGTTCGGATTATCATGCCGTGGAAAGAAGGGGGAGAATAGGAATGATAAAAATGATTCTGGCGGACGATGAGCCCGTGATCATAAGAGGATTACAGAAGCTTGTGGATTTTAACCGTCTGGGCATCGAGATCGTGGGGGAATACGAAGACGGGAAAGCCGCGTTCGATGGGATTCTCACAGAGAAACCGGATATTGCGCTTCTCGATATCTATATGCCGAAGAAGACGGGAATCGAGATTTTAAAAGAGCTGAAGGCGCTGGGGATTGAGACGAAGGTGATCTTCGTCAGCGGATTCCAGGATTTCCAGTATGCCAAGGATGCTCTGACGTATGGCGCCGTGAACTATCTGCTGAAGCCCGTTATCCGCGAAGAACTGGTGGAGACGCTGGAGAAATGCATCACCATGCTGAAAAATGATGCGGATGGCGAAGGCGGGGTCACGGAGCACCCGGATTACCCGGAGGAAGAGGGGACAGCGGCGGCGTACGATAAGCTGGTGGAAATGGAAGAGTGCAGATATTTACCGATCCTGACGGAAATTCTCTACAGCAGACAGACGGGGAAACAGGAGCGAAGGCTGGTCCAGTTTTCGGTATTGAGCTTTCTGGAGCAATATCTGGAAAAGCGGCATCTGGGGATTGTTTTCTTAAAAAATGGCCACATTGTCATGGTGCTCAAGAATCCCGAGAAGGAGGAAACGGGAAGAACACTCGGTTCCATACTGGAGGAAGCAGAGGTGCAGCTTCACATTCCGCGCTGCCGGCTTGGTTTTATTGTGGGTAATCCGGTAGACTCCATGGGAGAGATACCGAAGGCATATGAAGCGTGTCTGTCCATGACGGGATATCTCTATTTCAGCAGCCAGATCAAAATTCCGGTTCTGCATGTCGGGGAGCCGGTCTTTAAGAAGCCCGCCACACTCGAGGAGATCCGGGAAGTGAGAAATCAGCTGATCGAAGGGATGGTGGCTCAGGATGAAAAGGCGTTTACGGATGCGGCCGCCCGTTTCCGGCGTCTGGTGTGCCTGATTTCGGAGGGGAGAAGGGACGACGCCTGCTTCCACTACGGAAGCACGATTCGTATCATAGAGGAACGGTTTGAAACCATGGGCATTGATGGTATGCCCGTGGAGTTTAAGGATATTCTGGAGCAGGCAAGGCAGAGCGAGTCCTATGAATGCCTTACGGGCCTGTTTGAAGGATACTTTAAGGAGTATAAGGACCGGATAAAAAAGGCGGTCGTGAGCAGTGAGAAAAAGGATATTATCCATGCCAGAGAGTATATTGAGAGGCATTACAGCGAGAACCTGACCCTGGAGGTGCTGGCCGGGGAAATACATATGAATCCCTACTATTTCAGCAGCTTTTTTAAGAAGAATTCCGGAGAGAATTTTAAGGATTACTTAAACAAGGTGCGGATGAAACATGCGGTTGATTTACTGGTCTCTACTGATAAGAAGACGGCAGAGATTGCAGATTTGGTGGGATTCCGGGATGGAAGAGGGTTTTCGGAATTATTTTCGAGAATTTATGGAGAGACTCCATCCAGTTACAGAAAGAGAGTAAAAGGGAGTTAAGATACCAACAGGGAAGCGTTAATGATCCGATCAGGAAGAAACTGCCCATAACATAACCGTTAGAGCAGTTTTCTCTCGTTACATCTCTATGGAGCAATTCACTACACTTACAGATCCCTCCGTTTAAAGAACTGTATACCGGCACACAGAACAACCACAGGAACAGGAAGCAGTGCCAGGAAATTACAAAATGGAATACCATTCATAACCGTCTGGGCGTTAAGAAGCGGAAACATCCGGTCTACCCACAATACATTGGAATTGGATATCATAACCGCGACGAACAAAGTGGAGACTGCAATCGAAATGCCGCTTTCTTTGATCTGCATCGTGATAATAAAGAAGAGACTTGCCAGACAGAGGTCGTATACGATGCCAGCAAAGGTATAGAGCACAACGGCCGTCATCCCGGTTAAGGAAAATACAAGGCCCGTTCTATGAAACAGCAGGAAACCGGCATTTGCCGCAAGGGAATTGACGGACAGTAGGACAATACAGGCCATAAAAAATGAGAGATACTTACTGACCCATACGCAGCTCCGGCTTTTCCCGGAAGTGACGGTATGAATGATTGTCCTGCCGCTGAAATCAGTGCCGACAGAAAGTCCGGAAAACAGTGCACAGCTTATCAGACCAATGATTTCAATCAGTAAGGTCATCGTATCGATTTGATTGCCGCCGTGAAGAAAACTATTTACAAATTCGATCCCGGCTGTGAAGACCAGGCATATTGCCATTACTTTCGTATGCGTTATTTTGTAAAGTTCCGCTTGTAAAAGATTAACCAATGAATCCACCTCCTACCATATCAGTAAAATACGTTTCAATATCCTTCGTTTTCGCGTCTAATTCTTCGGCTGTAATTTGTTCGATCAAAGTTCCCGCATGAAGAAAGCCGTAACAGGTTGCCAGTTTATGCAGTTCGCCTAAGATATGGCTGGAGATGATGATTGTTACCTTCTTTTCTGTGTTCAGTTTAATGAGAAGCTCTCTCAATGCAGCAATGCCTGTGGGATCCAATCCGTTGACCGGTTCATCGAGAATCAGAAGCTGCGGCTGTCCCAGGAGTGCTAATGCCAGAGCAAGGCGCTGTTTCATACCTAAAGAGTAATTTCTCACTTTTTTCTGATTATTCAGCAGATTGACCAGGGTGAGGGCTTCGGCCGTGCTTTGTCGATCTCTGATTCCTTTCTGCATCCGCCGGACCTCCAGATTTTGTTCCGCTGTCATGTCGCCATAAACTGCGGGCATTTCAATCATATATCCGATGTCTGCCTGTATCCGGTTTCTTTCTTCCGGAGTGTTTGCCCCAAGTAATTGAATCGTACCGCTTGTCGGGGGGATCAGTCCTGCAAGGAGTTTGATCAGTGTAGTTTTACCAGCCCCATTTTCACCAATCAATCCGAATATGTCGCCTTTATGTACGGTTAGATTTACTTCCTTTAAGGCCGCTCCATCTTTATAATTTTTTGTCAAGTTCCTGGTTTGACAGATTACGTGAAGTGATTCTGATTGCTTTTCTTCATGCATAATTAATTCTCCTTTATGATAGAATTCGTTGTTAATGTATGTTTGACAGATATATGAATGAATATCATTCAATTATGGAGCCAAGTAATGCCCCTGCGGTTAGGCAGGGGATGAGTCAAAGTCTTAAAGCAAAAATGAGAAAGGAGTGGATTCGTTTTGCCTTCTCCTCGGGGCTGTAATCGGCATTTAAAAGAATGCCAAGCTGTCCATAGACACAGAATGCAGCAGCGGTGGGCACATCATCCAGGGTGATCTCACCATTACTCTGCGCGCGTTCAAGGAGTTTTGTAACAGTGGGGAGCAGCTTTTCACAAACTTTCATAGAAAGCTGATCGTGAAATTTTTTATTATCGGCTTTATGGAATACTTTGTAAAAATCAGTATCGTCGGTCTCTGCATCGACCGGCATATTCTCAAGGATCTGTCTGAGGGATACTTCCTTTTCGGCCGGTAACGAAAGTCGGTCGGCCAAGATCTGAGCATATTGATCTACTGTGCTGTCAAAGAGAGCCTCTTTTGAAGGAAAGTAACGGTAGCATAATCCCTGTGCCACTCCGATTGCCTTCGCAATATCTCCAATCGATGTTTTTTCATAGCCTTTTTCATAGAATAAATGCATGGCAGTCTCTATGATTTCCTGTCGGCGTTCTTCGGGATCCTTTGTAATCCGCATGCGTTCACCTCCTGCTCTGATAACTGTTTTATTGTATGACTGTTGTATAAGCTGTTTCGCCTGTTAAATAATAGTATAGAGGTAAACGGTAGAAAAGTCAATGAATAATATTCATTCATAGAAGTCGTGTCCTTAGTTGTAGTGTTATTTGAGCTTTTCAGACAGGTGTAAGAAATGTACGGGCCTTTTCGGCGCCTGCGACGGCATGGCATAACGACGGATTCTCAAACTGCTCCTGGCGTCCGATATCGTGCAGCAGGCAGGCGGCTATAAGAAGGTCGTAGTCAACATGACGTTCCTGTTCTGCAATATCCAGTGCAACATAGAGGACTCTGTAAATATGCTCTTTGTCATGGGCGCTGTCCTGCATGCATTCGAGCATATATTCTTCTATAAGCTGAAAATCTGTTATATCCATGTCTGTATCCCCTTTTATTTATATATTTTCTATGTAACAGATTGTACCATACTTTGAGGGAGACTACTATCATGGATTTTGGCTGTGATGAGTATTAATTTTTTGAATATGATTGAGAAAAATAAAAAAGGGTACTTGAAAAAAACAAGTACCCAGTGTATAATTTACTTAGAAGTAATCAAAAGACAATTTCTGGTCTGATGATTGCGCTTCGGATTCTGTAGTAATTTATAGTTACCAGCTATCCTCTAGTGCGAGTAGAGGATAGCTATTTTCTTTTCTGATGATTTTCTATGTAAGTCAGTGCGGTAAAGATCACCAGCACTAATGTCAACACTTCAAGTGTATTCATATTACATGTCCTCCTGCGGTTATTTCCGAAGGAAACCATCAGACTATCCTCTGACTTCTATAATCAATTATACAAAAACATTATAACATTAAACGGGAGTAAATACAACATAAAAACAGAGTGAAATATTCGATGATCCCCCATCCTCCACATCCCCACCCCTACCCATTCCTCTGCCCCGCGTTCCTGTATGCGGCCGGCGTCAGTCCTGTCTCTTTTTTGAATATGGAATAAAAGTAGTTCGGATTGGAGAATCCGGTTGCCTCGGCGATGGTGGTGATGGTCATATCGCTGTTCATCAGAAGCTCCTGAGCCTTAACGATGCGGATCTGGCGTATGTAGTCATTGATATAAAAGCCGGTGATGGACTTAAAGATTCTGGAAAAATAATTGGTGGAATAGCCTAAGTACTCGGCCACCATTCCGGCGCTTAAGTTGTAATCATTATAGTGCTCTTCAATGTACTTTCTGCTTTCCTCAATCCGTTCAAAATGCTTGTTGTCCTTTAACTGTTCGGCTGCGGCCTTCCGTTCCTGGTACCATTCAAAGATGGTCAGGAGGACGTCGGCCCCTTCCGTCAGAGTGGCAGGAGTGTGGAGCGTCTCGGCAGATAAATAGGAGTCCTTGTCGGGAGCGTTTAATTTCTGCATCTGGAACAGGAGATCTAAGTACAGCCGGTTAAACAGCAGGGAGGCGGGCTGATATGAATACTGCTTTAAAATAGAAAGAAACTCCTGAACATTTTCCGTGAATTCCTTTTGCTTTCCGTGCAGCATGCAGGCGAGAATCTCATCGGCCAGCTTATCGGGATACGTCATGTATTCCGGCATCAGTTCCATCACGCGCCCCGGATAGATAACCTGATTGGTACCCAGCACGAAACGGTAGTTCTTAAGCTCCAATACGCGCCGGTACACCCGGTTCAAATCCTCAATTCCACTGGTTACACCGTCGAGACTGATGGTTAAAACCAGATGGTTATCTGTAAGAAGTTCGTCCTTAGCCGCCTCCAGAAGCCGTACCAGTTCATCGAAGGTGATGGGAATGTCCTCTATGGTATTAATCAGACAGATGACCTGGTCAGAGGCGACGGGAACGCATTCCGTGTAGAAGAGGGGACTTAAGGTTTCGTGAAGATGCTGGCTGATCCTGGTCTGCACAATGGGGGCGAGGAGATCGCTGCTGTCACTGTTCTCTATGAAAAAGCAGGCTAAAAACATCCCTTCAAAGGGGATCTCCCATCCATTATTTTCCAGAAGCTCCTTCGTTTGGGCGATATCGCGGTTTCCCAGAACCAGACCACGGATCAGGTCTGATTTCATGCGGGGCTGATAGAAGGCATTTTCCGCCTCCAGTTCTCTGATTTCATCGATGGCATTTTCATAGACGTGGCGGATCAGGGAAAATTCATCCATGTCCGAGCCGCCGGCGTACTTGGAATCCCGGAACTCTTCAGTAATCGCCTCCAAAGGCCGGTAGAGCCGTTTCGTAATGATATACTGCAGCAGAATGGCAGCCAGGAAGATCGCCGCTGCCACAGCCAGAGATAAGTTTCTCTGAAACTTCATGGGACCGACAATTTCACTGTACGGGACACCGCTTAAAAAGGTGAAATTTTGGGCTGGATCTTTATAAAAGGCGCATAAATAATCGTCTCCGTGAAAGGTTCTTAAGCTGCTGGCGGATTCGCCCTCTGTCAGACTGGGCCAGGCGAGAAACGCCTCGCAGGCTTCAGGGTCTGAGGTAAAATCTTCCGTCAAGTCGGAGAGCAGAACCATACCATTATCCCCCAGAACCATACCTGCCTGGGAGCCGGTTCCCAGCACGTGCTCGGAGAGCTTCTTCATATCCAGATTGATGAAGATGCCTCCACTCAGTTCATCAAAATTATCCGCATAGACCGGATAGGCGAAGGTAAGGGCCTCTTCTGACGTTCCTGTCAGAGGGGATGGGAAGACGGAAGCCTTTTTCACCTCTTTTAAATACTCCCAGCAGTAATCGAGATTGAAACGGTAGGAACCGCAGGTTATGGCGTCGTCTGCCATGGCATTGTAAATATAAAGGGAGCTTACGTATGGATTGATGTTGTAGAATTTCTTTACAATCAGATACGTAGCGTAGTTCTCAGCCGGATCGAATTCCTTCAGTGAACCGAAACCGACAACTCTGGAATCCAGAATGACCGTATTGTAGAGCTGTGAGATCTCACTGACCAGATCGTTCATGGTGCGGGCGCTCTTTTCCAGATTCTTTTCCTGGCCGTCGTACAGATTTTTAGAGAGAGAATCCGCGTATCTCTGATAAAAAAATACTGTCAGGATGAAAATTGTGACGGAGATGACCAGCAGGCATGTGCTGAGCATCTTTCTGAAATAATTCTTGCCACCAATCAATTTCTTTATCATATCTCTTTTTACCCCAATCGTAAGTGTTCTCTGAGCATATCATTTCCCATGAGTGTTTTTTGCAGAAAAGTGAGTCCTGCTAAAGAAAAGACTCCGGCCGACAGCGTGCTCCGCTTTATCGGACTCTTTATTCAGTATAGCGAAAAGCGGCCCTGGAATCAATCATCAGGAGGGCTGATCTTTGGAAATGAGAGTAAAGTGTTAGATTTTAAAGTCTGAAAACCCCGCTTTTTGAAGCCATTACGGAGTATCCGCAGTTTACGGAGGCATGCCTGGGAGCGTATAGTGAAATCATGCAGGGAGCAGGAAAGGAGTAGAAAAGTGATATGAAAGGAAAGGGATTTTTTAAGGAACTTTATAAGAACAGGGCTCTGTACAGCATGTTTCTTCCGGCCGCCGCGGTTTTAATTCTGTTTAATTATCTGCCCATGTTTGGTATGGTAACGGCGTTTAAGGATTTTAATTTTGCGGACGGAATATTCGGAAGCCCCTGGATTTCACCGCTGACGAAAAACTTTGAATATCTGTTTTCGTCGGGATCGGCGACAAGGGCCACATGGAATACGATCTTGCTAAATCTGTTATTTATCGTATTCGGACTGGTATTCGAACTGGGATTTGCATTGATGTTTAATGAACTGAGGATGAAGAAATTTAAATCTGCCGTGCAGTTTGGCATCTTTCTCCCCTATTTCATTTCCTGGATTGTGGTAGGACTGTTTTCCTATAACTTATTTAACTATGAACACGGAAGTCTGAATACACTGCTCAAGTTGTTTGGAATGGAGGCCATTAACTGGTACGAGAATCCGAAGATGTGGGTCGTGATCCTGGTGGTGTTCCGTGTCTGGAAGATGACAGGGTACGGCATGATCATGTACATAGCGGCATTGGGCGGTATTGATACGACATACTATGAGGCGGCGAAGATTGACGGTGCATCGAGATGGCAGCAGATTAAGAGCATCAGCCTGCCGCTGCTGGCGCCGACAGCTATTACGCTTCTTCTGCTGAACTGCGGCAAAATCATGAACGCGGATTTCGGAATGTTCTACTCCATGATTGGAAATAACGCGCAGCTCTATTCCACCACGGATGTGCTGGATACGTTCATTTACCGTAACTTAAGGCTCAACGGAGACGTGGGGATGTCGTCGGCCGCGGGGCTTTACCAGTCGGTGTTGTCCACGGCGATCCTGCTTTTTATGAACCGTCTGGCAAGAAAGCACAATCCTGACGGAGCACTGTTTTAAGGGAGGAGAAAATGATGAAACAAGGAAAAAAACTGTCATGGAAAAATTTCCCCATCAGCATTCTGCTGGCAGTCAGCGCACTCATCTGTATCGTGCCGTTCTGGCTGGTTCTGGTCAGCTCACTGACGCCGGAAGCCGATATTATATCATATGGATACTCGCTGTTTCCAAGGCGGATCGATTTTACGGCGTATAAGATCCTTCTGGCGGACGCGGGAAGAATCTTAAATGGATATAAGATTTCAATTTTTGTAACTGTGGTGGGAACGATTTTGAGTGTCGCGGTGATTACGCTGGCGGCATACCCTATTTCCCAGGACCGCGTGAAGTATCACAGGGCTCTTAATTTCTTCGTATTGTTTACCATGCTGTTCAACGGAGGAATGGTGCCGTGGTTTATCGTATGCCGGAATATGCTTCATCTGAAGGATTCCGTATGGGCCCTGATTCTGCCGTATCTGGCTAACGCCTGGTATATTTTCCTGACGGGAAATTATTACCGGAGTATTCCTGCGGAACTGGTGGAGTCTGCGAAAATCGACGGAGCGTCGGAATACCGGATCTTTTTCCAGATTATTCTGCCTCTGGCGAAACCGGTTATCGCCACCATCAGCCTGTTCATCAGCTTAAACTACTGGAATGACTGGTGGCTGGGGATTATGCTGATCGACAACACGGATTTGCAGCCGCTGCAGCTGCTCCTGCGAACGATTACCTCCAATATCCAGTTCTTAAGCTCCTCCTCCAATGTCAACGCGATCACACAGGCGGCGGGGAGCATACCATCGGAGGGAATTAAGATGGCGACCTGTATCGCCACCATCGGTCCAATTATTCTGGTCTATCCGTTTGTACAGAAATATTTCGTAAAAGGCATTATGGTAGGGGCTGTAAAAGGATGAGAATACCTGAAGGATTACAGTTCACAGTCCGGTCGGAGACATCACCGCAAAATAATACAGATGTTTTTGCAATGCGCAACAAAAAAATATATAATAATCAAAAGGAGAGAGGTTACAATGAAAAAAAGAACAGGTACAAAGGCATTATCGATTGCACTGGCCGCTGCGCTGTGCATGACAGGACTTGCAGGGTGCGGGTCCAAAACGCAGGAGACACAGGGAAGTACTGCGGCAAAGACAGAGGCGGGAGAGACTCCCGCGGAGTTAAAACCAGTGACGCTGAAGCTGTGGTCCTGCAGCGATAAGTATCAGGTGCAGGAAGAGGTACTGGACAAATTTTGCGAAACGTATAGAGATAAACTGAATATTGATAAGATAGAGTTCAATTACGTGCCGTTCGGCGATTACGAGGATAAGATGACCTCCCTTGTCGCAGGTGGAGATGATTTTGATGGAATGTATGTTTCTGACTGGATGCTTTATAATAAGATGTCCAACAAGGGCGGCCTGATGCCGTTAAATGATTTCATGCAGCAGTATGCGCCGTCACTCTATGCGACGTATCAGGAAAATGGCTCTATGACCGCATGCAGCATCGATGGCCAGCTGGTGGCCATGCCATGGACGAAAAAGAAGAGCTCCAAAGCGATTCTTCTTTACCGGAAGGATCTGGCGGATCAGTACGGAGTCGATACCTCCAGGCTTGAGACGATCGAGGATCTGGATGCCATGCTGACGGAGGCCAAGGCAAAGGTTCCGGATATTACGATATTCGAATCGGGTTTCCCGAGAGGCAATACATACAGCGATGTGCTGGCTATACTTCATGCAAAATATGAAATGGATAACATGAATTATCACACCCTGACCTTTGATTTTAACGGAGAAAAGCCGGTACTTAAGGCTGTGGAAGAGACTCCGATGTTTAAAGAGGCAGTCACCTGGATGAACAAGTGGTATAACGAGGGCATCGTATCGAAAAATGAGCTTTCCGAGACCGATACTAAGATGTTTGAGAACGGCAAGACATTTGCAAAGGTGGGACTTCACGAGAATGCCATGCAGGGCGTTGTATTCAACATTCCAAATGCAGAACTGGGATATGCAGAAATTTATCCGGATGGAAAGTACCGCTATGATTCCCCGTTAAACAACGCATTTGCAGTCAACAAGAATGCGGCCAACCCGGAACGGCTTCTGATGCTCCTGGAACTGTTAAACACGGATGAGGATGCATATGATTTATTTATGTATGGAATTGAGGGGGAAACGTACGTAAAGGGCGAAGACGGCTCCATCCAGTATCCGGAAGGCCAGGATGCAGCAAATTCCACATTCCTGGGCTGGTTCTGCTGGCCGTTTGTCAGAGGCCAGTTTGATAAGCCATCGGGAATGATCACGCCAAAGGCGCTGGAGATGGAAAATGAATGGCTTGAAAAGGACAGCCTTGTCGTATCTCCACTGACAGGCTTTAACCCTGACACCAGCAGCATCAAGACAGAGCTGGCGCAGAGAGACCAGTTATACGACGAGCAGGGCAAGCTGCTCCTGGCAGGCATTGTGGAAAATAATGATGTGGACGCGGCCGTCAATAAGTATATAGAGAATCAGAAGGCGGCAGGACTCGATAAGATTATGGAATTCATGCAGGCGGAAGCCGATAAAATGACCGGGAAGTAAGCAGGGAGGGCAGATGATATGACCGGAAAGTAAGCCTGAAGGGCAGATGATATGACCGGGAAGTAAGCCTGAAGGGCAGATGATATGACTGGCAAACAAGCCGGAAAAGCAAATAAAAGGCGGGAGCGAAAAGTGGACAATCAATCATGGTCCGGTTTAACGCTCCCGCTATTTTACTACAATGAAGATGCAAAGGATTCGTCTATGAAATCGTATCCCAGTCCATACCACATATGTGGACCTTCGAAGGTGCGGTGGCGCACATGGCCGGCTTTGCCGAACAGGGAGTAGATTCTCTGGATTTTGTGGAACTGGCTGATGGGATCATCAATGCCTTTTGGCCCATTCAGCACATCCTGGAGTCCATTTTCAAAGAACGCGGGCCGGGGAGCGATGAGAGCGGCGATGTCACACAGATCGAAATCACGCCACAGTCCGGGAACGAAATTGCAGGGGCATAAATGGGTTTCCAGGATACTTTCTTTTGTACTGTGTAAGTACCCGCTGATCACTGCAAGGCGGATTCGGTCGTCCATGGCGGCAAGCCACATGGTATAGAGACCGCCCCCGGAAAAGCCGCAGCAGCCGAGTCTCTCTGAATCAATCGTGGGAAGTGTTTCTGTATAATCGACGAGCCGCATCAGATCCCACAGGGCGAGACCGGCAAAGGTAAGTCCCAGGGCTTCCGCGGTCATAGTCAGATTTTTACAGGAAGAGCCAAGAGGATTCGGTAAGACATCGCCGAGGAAGGTACGATCCTCCATGGATACCGGCTCTAAGCGTTCTCCATATCCCGGGGGATCGGGGCAGAATACGGTATAGCCCATTTTGACCAGCTGAAGGCCGTAACTCTCCTTGGGATCGGCCGCCAGCTTTTCCCTGACTCCGGGAGCGGTGAGAACGCCGGCCACACTTTCCTTGCTGGCGCCGTGGGCTGGAATAGCGATCATGGCCTTATGGGGCCGGGAATCCGAAAGTCCGTCTGGAACCAGCATGTAAAAAGGCATGAAAACATCCGGCAGTGTCTGTATTTTCAGTTTATACCGGGTATATCCATCCTCCTGAAAGGTACTTATAAGCTCTGCTTCCCTGCTGTACGGAGCAGAATCGGCAATAAACTGCTCCAGACGTGAAAGGCCGAGTAATTCCCGGAGACGGTCTCTGGATTTGTCCTTCCAGATTAGAAAGGAAGCGGCATCCGTTGCGGTGCAGGCGCATTTGGGAGGGGCGGATTCATAGATCTGCCGAAAAAATTGTTTATAAGAGTAAGTCATAATGATACCCCGCTTTCATAATAATGGTATTCGTGCTGCCATTTTCATTATAAAAGAAGATTCGGGAGCCTGAAAGTATAAAAACAGGGGATTGCTGCCGGGATTAGTTTTTGTAACAGAAAGAAAAAGGAAGACTCCTGAAAAATGTGCATGGAAACCTGAAAAAAGCGGCACTCAAATTTTCAGGATATGGCTTATACTGACAGTAAAAAGAGAGAAGACAGTCAAAGGAGAGATGATATGGAAACATTTTATTCAGTAAAAGATTTTGGCGCGGCGGGGGACGGAAAGAGTCTGGACACGGAAGCGATTCAGGCGGCAATCGATCGGTGCAGCCAGGAGGGCGGCGGGTACGTTCTGCTGGAAAAGGGCGAATTCATCTCCGGAACATTGTATATGAAGTCGGGCGTCTATTTGATCGTGACGGCGTCGGCAAAGCTGACAGCAAGCGGTTCCATTGGCGCGTACGGGACGGACACTCATTACAACCGCTATGTCAACGAGCATGACATGGACCGCTGTTTCATCTACGCGGAGGAGGCGGAGAATTTCGGAATCATGGGGGAGGGGATCATCGACGGAAATGCGGAAAGCTTTCCGAATGAAGGAAGCATTTACCGGCCCATGATGATTCGTTTCCTGAGATGCCGCGATGTGAAGCTGAAGGGGATAAAGCTCTATCAGTCCGCCGCATGGACAACCGCATTTCTGGATAGTGAAAACATTTGGGTGGAAGATTTGGAAATCTGCAACGATAGGAGATACAATGGAGACGGCCTCGATTTCGACGGATGCAGAAATGTCTTTGTGGCACGGTGCAGGATATCCGGTACGGATGACAATCTCTGCCTTCAGGCGGGCAGCAGGGAGTACCCCGTGGAAAATGTCCACATATCGGACTGTCATTTTACCTCCATCTGTGCGGGAATCCGGATCGGTCTCAAATCCATCGGGGATATCCGAAATGTGACGGTCTCCGGCTGTACCTTCCAGAATGTATGGCGGGAGGGAATTAAGATCGAGTGCACCGAGGGCGGAAATATCTCGGATATCTGCATTCAGGGAAACACCATGCACAATGTGAGCAGGCCCGTCTTCATTCTGTTGAACAACCGCATGGAGGAGATCGGTTCCTCTGTGGAACTGAAGGAAATGCCGGAAATCGGAACGCTTAAGAGGGTAACCATTTCCGGGTTGATTATAAGGGATGATGAAGAAATGGAAAAGATTCATTACCGTTTCCAGGACGATGTTATGGGGAAACCGGAATTCGGAGGAATCCGGGTAGATGCGAATAAAGATCATCCGATTGAGAATCTGGTGTTCCAGAACATCGACTATACGGCGATCGGAGGAGTCCGGCTGGACGAGATTCCGGAGGGATATCCGGAAGTACCGGATTATAAGGCGGGAGATACGGCAAAGTATAACAAGACAGGTGATAAGTCCAATATCAGGCTGGATACGGGCAAAACGGAGGCCGCAGTGAGTGAAAACTATTATCCGGACTGGAGCCGGACCACCCATCTGGATATCCGGAATGTGAAAAATCTCATTCTGGCGCAGGTCATTCTTTCAACGGTGCATGAGGATGAACGGCCGAAGTATCTGGTGGAAGGATGCAGATGTCTGAGGGAAGAGATTTATGATTTGGATTAAATCTGTTTCATGCGCAGTGCAGAGAATTTTCCGGGGCCGCTTGTAAACAATCAGTTCTGGATTTGAATACAAAAATAGCCAGCCAGCTGATAATCGGTCGACTGGCTGGCTATATATCAAATGAAAGAAAAGTCTTTTATCCATACTTTTTAAGTATCGTCTATTCTATCGACCCATTTGGACGAAAACTCTCGCAGCTCGACGAAACACTATTATTCCATAGCGTCCTTCCGCATATAAAAGGTTCCTCATCCGCTTCCGCTGGGACAAGCAGCAATCACTTCTGCACTGGTAAACTTACCAGCTTTCCCGGTCACCCAGGCTTTTACCACATCATAGACCGTACTTCGATTACGGTCGGACACCAGACCTACTCTGGCTTTAAAATCGGTGTAGCAGGCAAGAACTACCTACATCAATTTGTTCCAGCACATCGTAATAAGCATCCTTGGTTTCCTCAATCTTTTTTTCAACACTGATACACTTATAAGCAGATAAAAAACAACTGGGAAATTACATTTGTGCAAGGGCAGAAATGCCATCCACGTTTTTCGCTAACCGAACAGCTCGGACAATAAAACCGGCAGAATGCATCCCTTTCCGGGAGCAAGCCGGTGGCATGGTCTAAAGTTGAGCGATTTCCAGATTCATCAGCGCCTGCTGCCGGAACGCCGCGTATATCTCTGCGAGATTCTGAAGTGGTATTTTTACGGCGGCATCGGTCCACAGGGTCATTTTGATATCCATTCCTTTGGCCTTCTTTTTCGTTGTCCAGATACCGATCACCTCCCCGCGGTAGACAACCGCTCCCGGGTTGGTCACAAGCTTCCAGATCTGTTTCTGAAGTGTTTTATCGGGTTGAAGGATCGCACGGTCACGCTGGTCCAGGTAAGGATCGTGCCCTCCGAGCAGCAGGAGATCCCCCTGCAAATCTTCCGGGTGATTCCCGGTAAAAGAGGCCGGAGCAAAGAGGCGTTCCCTGTCCTCTGACAGGATAAATGCCTTTTTTTCGAAGACTGTGACAGTCTCCATTTCTTCTGAAATGGTGTTCCACATACGCCGCGCCTGTTTGCCGGAACAGCCCAGCCAGCTTGCAAACATATCGGCGGTTGCCGGTCCATAGCAATGCAGGTATTTTCGAACCAGCTTCTTTTCCGCATCACGATCCGGGGGGATAGGGCTGCCTGTCCAGTTTTTAAATGAGGTAAACGTCGGGCTGATCCCATCCCGTTTTCCGAATACGACGAGCCCGTGAAACGCACACGGCCGAAGCAGAAAGGAGACAACGGCTCCGCCGACAGTCTGGACATCGGGGCTGCCGTACATGGAGGGCTGATTCCATAGCTTCCGTTTTTGGATGGGAATCAGAGGCGTCATCCACCCGGCCAGAGTCTGATCGAGGGCGCTCTTGCTGACGATGACGTGATCGTCCAGCTGTGGAATTACCTGTTTCAGTATTTCGAGCAGGCTGTCAAAATCCATCTGCAGGAAGTCGAGGGCTAGAGCGATTCCCTGTGTGTAAATCCATGGCTCCGGTTCATCTGGTATGAGCGCAGACAGAAAAGCACTGCTCTCCGAAACCGGAAACACGACCGGCGTGCCCCGGTAGCTCCATGCCTGCAGGAGCGTTTTCTGTTCATACAGCAGGTGTTCCATATCCGATAAGGTACAGTCCGGCACCCGGTTAAAGAGTGCGGTTTCCCATGCTCCGGGCGGCGTGTTCTGCATACCGCACGCACCGACCAGCCTGTCTGTTTCCGATTTCGAGTACACGGAATCCAGGTGATGGGAGCGAAGCCTGAAAATTCTGATCTGTTCAATACTCGGTTCTGTCATGGCGTTTTCCTCTTTCCTATAATACGTTAGAGGGAGGAAAAAAGCAAGATGAGGACAAAAAGTCAAAATCAGAACACCTGAATAATCAGAAATACGATGAAACGATAGAATTTTGACTTTTCAAGCCCGGATTCCGGCTGTTATAGTGAATTCGCAGACAGGACAAACTGCAAAAATATTTGAGGTGGAGGGGACAAGAAATTGATAAAAGATGTGAAACAAAATTGGCAGCTATATCTGCTGGGGCTGCCAGGAATCGTAGTGTTAATTATTTTTTCATTTATACCGATGTTCGGTCATGTACTGGCGTTTAAGAGGTATACGGTTACAAAGGGATTTTTTAACAGTCCGTGGTGCGGCCTTGAAAATTTTAAGTTTTTTTTCGGCAGCAATGCGTGGCTGCAGATTACATGGAATACATTATTCCTAAATGTTTTATTTATTACCGGTACAATCCTTATGGCGCTGGTAACCGCTATCTTTATTAATGAAATCAGTAATGCATTTTTTAAAAGAGTTGTCCAGTCATTTGTATTTCTGCCGTATTTTGTATCATGGCTGGTAGTTTCTCTGATGGTATTTGCTTTGTTAAACGGAACCGATGGGATGGTGAATAATATGTTGAAGGCCAGAGGCTGGGATAGTATTCCGTTTTATCAGACCCCGGGTTTATGGCCGGCCCTGTTGACATTCATCTACATATGGAAGTTTTCCGGCTATTACTCTATTATTTTCCTTGCTGCAATTATTGGAATTTCACAGGATTATTACGACAGTGCCAATATTGATGGGGCGGGAAAATGGAAGCAAATATGGTACATCACTCTGCCTTTACTGAAACCGACGGTGATTACACTGCTGTTACTTTGCATTGGAAGAATTTTTTATGGGGACTTTGGAATGATATACGGAATTATTGGTGATAACGGGGTTTTGTTTCCTACGACCGATGTTATTGATACGTATTCTTTCCGGGCACTGCGGCAGCTTGGAGATTTTGGGGTGTCTTCTGCCGTTTGTCTGTATCAGTCAGCGCTGGGATTTCTTACGATTATGATCTTTAATCGAGTTGTGAAAAAGAATAACCCAGAACAGGCGCTGTTTTAGAGAGGAGGTGATAGAATGAAAAAATTAGGAGGACGCAGAGGAAATCTGGGTTTTCGTATATTTATAGCTGTGTTTTTAATTAGTGTGACATTAGTAATGGCTTTTCCATTCTGGCTTGTAGTGGTTAACTCGTTTGCGTCGGAGGCTAGCATCAGTAAATTCGGCTTTCAGGTATGGCCGTCAGAATTTACACTGGCAGGGTATAAATATTTGTTGAAGGGAGGGCAGATTTTTACCAGCTATAAAAATTCTTTGATCATTACGGTAGCAGGTACTGTTATGGCAACTTTTTTGACAACTACATATGCATATTTTCTTTCAGCTAAGAAGGTAAAGTACAGGAATACATTTTCTTTTTTGACCTACATGGCGATGCTGATGGGAACTTCTCTTGTGGGATTTTATATCATGATAACGAGACTTAACCTGAAAGATACATTGTGGGCACTTATTCTGCCGAATATGCTGAATCCGTTTTATGCGTTTATTCTGGTATCCGGTTTTAAGGAGATTCCATATGAACTGAATGAAGCTGCATATATGGATGGGGCTGGAGAATTTCAGATATTTTCTAAAATCATTGTTCCTGTTGCAAAGCCAACAATTGTAATCATCATGCTGTTTTATACATTGCAGTATTGGAATGACTGGTGGCTCTCGGTGCTGTTTATTGATGATTACAAGCTTCATCCGCTCCAGATGATGATACGGCAGATGATTTCCAATATTAATGCATCATCCTATATTAATTCGGCGGGCTCTCTAAATATTGTAGTCCCTACGAATTCAATAAAAATGGTGGTGGTATGTGCTACGATCGGTCCAATTATACTGGTATACCCATTTATACAAAAATACTTTGTAAAGGGAATTACTCTGGGGGCAGTTAAGGGATGAGTTCGGGTTGTCATACCCTGTCAAATATACTATTATAATTTAAGGAGGTTTCTTATGAGAATGAGAAAAAGAAAAACTACAGCATTACTGCTGACGGGAGCCATGCTTTTATCCCTCGCGGGATGCAACAGCCGGACAGAAGAGGCAGTACCGGGTTCTGCCGGACAGACAACCGGTCAGGAGGAGAGTTTAACTGCTGCCGGCACGCATGAGGCAGCCGAATCAGAAGCTGTGACATTAAAGATTTTAATGCCAGGGGACAGACCTAAAAATATGGATGCCGTGATAGAAGAAGCAGAAAAAAGAATGGCCGATGAAGGATTGAATATTCATTTAAATCTGGTATTTAGTCCATGGTCAGATGTGAAACAAAAGATCGAATTGATTCTCACTTCGGGGGAGGAGATTGATCTGGTTTGGGATAATACCAGCAGCGGAATGGCAACCCATATTTCCAAGGGATACTTTACAGAACTGACAGATCTTTTAAATGAGTATGGCCCGTCCATAATCTCTACGCGGGGAGAGAAAATGTTTGAGGCCAACCGTTACAGTGATGGAATCTACGCGATTCCGCTTGGAAGTAATTATAAACAGGGAATTCATTATAATATAAGAAAAGATCTTCGGGAAGCAATGGGGATGGAACCAATTACAAACAGACAACAGTTACTGGACTATGCTTATAAAATAAAAGAAAAATACCCGGAACTGATACCGATTACGACCGCTGGAGCCAGCGAACCGGGGAATAACTGGACAACGCTGGCATTAAAGGATACGGATATTCTGGCCAGTGATTTAGGCGAAGTTACTCTGTATTTTAAGGAGGATGGCTCCGTTTACAATTTTTTTGATACAAAGGACCCTCAGATTTGGGCATTAATTGAGGAGGCAAGAAAACTGTATGAGGACGGTATTATGGATCCGGATGTACTGGCACAGCAAAACTATTCCAATCTGATCTGGGAGGGGAAAGCGGCAATCTGTACCAGCAATGATTTTATTCCTGATGCATCGTCGCAGGCCAAATTAAAGGGGATTAATCCAGAGGCAGAGGTAGAATCCTTTATTTTAACAGATTTGACTCCGGGCAAGCAGCTGGCAGATTTCAAACAGTGGAATTTTATTTGCCTGTCCAATACAAGTAAACATAAGGAAGAGGCGATTCGATTCCTGGAATGGGCAAATGGAAATCAGGAAAATTATGATCTGCTTGCATATGGAATAGAAGGAACTGACTGGAAAGCAGTCGGGAAAGATAAATATGAGGTTTTGGGTGATGGTTACCGTTGGTTCCCATATGCCTGGATCTGGAATCCAGAGTGCGACCGGATCGCAGCTACTGCAACGGAAAATGAATACGCAGCGGAAAAATTCTATCGGGATGCCAATAACTTTAAAGAGAGTAAGCTGGTAGGATTTGCCTTTGACTCAACACCCGTCACAACTTCCGTATCCCTTCACAAAGCGGCTTTTACAGAATATGCCTGTGCTTTATATAATGGGGTGATTGATCCGGAAACAGCCTTTGAAAACTGGAAAAAGGCCGATTACAATAATGTGAAGACAATTCAGGAGGAAATGCAGCGCCAGGTTGATGAATTCCTGAAAGATAAATAGGGGAAATTGATTTGAAATAATTGATGCTCATGATGAGGGGATGATAGATATGAAAAAGAGGAGAATACCGGTAACACAGAAAACATACATACAGATATCCGCATTGATGATAGGGATAGCTGCGATTGTGCTGCTTGTATTCTCCTCCTTTTTGTTTCATTCAGTCAAAAGATATGAAGAGAAACAATTGCAGCAGTTTTACGCAGAGCGTGCACGCGAAACCGCTCTCAATGTAGATATGGGCCTGGACAGTATACGGACCTATGCGCTCAATCTTTTTGACGATGAGACAATACAACTGTGGATGTCACTGAATTATGATGACAAACTTGCCGCACAGAATACTGCAAGAATTTTAAAACGCTATAAGCGAGTGGAAAGCATAATTGAAAACATCTATGTAATAAATTACCAAATGGAAAGAGTTATAGATTGCAATCATGGAATTGCCGATTTTGATAAATTAGAAGATCAAGGACTTCTTGAGTTCCTGGATGGAGACGCTCTCGGACGCCTGGGATTTGTAGCGTACAGTCAGGGGGATAAGGAGTGTCTCGCCCTCATCCTTCCCGTGGTACCGAATAAAAGGGAATACAAGGCTGATATTGGAAATGTGGTAATGCTCATTGATCAGAAAAAACTTCTGTACCGCTTGATTGGAAAAAATAGTGGAGGTAATGTAAACATTGGTATTTACAATCATAGAGACCAGGAATTCCTGCAGAAAGAGTTGGTGGAAGCGGCTGGGCTTCCCCACACCATTACGGCGTCATATGATTTAGAGACAGAAGACTGGACAATTACGTATCTGGTGGATACAACTTCTTTTATTAAGGAGATGGGAAGGCTACAGACTGCGCTGTGTTGTATGATTATGGGCCTGATGGGAGTATTTTTAGGTGCTATGGCCTATGTGATCAGAAAAAATTTTCTTCCATTCTCTCATCTGGCAGAAACAATAGAGCAGAAGACAGAAAAAATACCGGAAAGTATACCAGTATCTCTGCGGAGATCGAAAGGACCAAGTGAATATCATGTGATTGAAAAGAGAATTGAAGATTTGAATAATGATATCAGGACGCTGAATGGTGCGATTCGTAAAAATAAGAAATATATAAGAGAAGGAATTGTGACAGCATGGGTGGTCAGTGGTCTGCCGGATCAGGAGATCAAGGAATATTTAGAAAAACAGGGGAATTTCCTTTCCAGTGGCAAGATCAGACTGGTTGTGCTCCGTATTGAAAATTACGAAGATTTTATCCGTAAATTTGAAGACTATTCTTATTATAAAGCAGTGAAACATGGGATGGTGAATGCGGTTGCAGAGCTTTTGGGTGAAATTGGGTCCAGTGTAGTATTCAGCGATATGGGAGCGGAACATCTTGTGTTGATCTGCAGCTGCCTTGACCAGACAGAAGATGAATTTATCCTTCGGCTGGAGAGAGTAAAAGCCTTTATATACAGCTGGATTGAGGAGCATGTGAGTATTGCGTTGAGCGGGGAACACAGTATTTATGATAATATACACTACGTCTATCAGGAGACTCTTGAAAATACTTATATGCATTTATGGCTGGAGGACCGAATTTTTACTGAACAGGACCGGCTTCCGGACACTTGCGTACCAAAGCAGAGTCAGGAGGCTATGATAGAGAAAATATGTGAGGCAGTATGTTTGACAAGGACTGCAGAACTGCCGGAATCTATCAATGCTCTCTGCGAAACGGTGAAGGGGCTCAATTATGGAGAATATAAGTATCGCCTCGTCTTCTATGTTTATCAGATATTCAATCGTTTTTCTGCCTATGTTGATTTTAGAAGTTACGAGGAAATAGAAAATATTGTGAAAAGTATTCCCACTCTGGAAGAGATGGGGGAATGGCTGAATTCCGTTCTTTTATCAGTGGCAGAACAGATTGGGAACAAACAGTTCCAACAGAAAAAAGAGGAAGTTTCTGTGAAGATGAAGGAGTATATCAAAAAGAATTTATCGAGTCCCATGTTGAGCGTGGAGACGATCAGTGATGAATTCGGTTTTTCAGCCAGCTACAGCCGAAAAATATTTAAAGATAATCAGGGGATATCCATTTCGGATTATATTTTGAAACAGCGCATTGAATGCTCTAAATCAATTCTTGCAGACAGTAAAAAGAGTGTAAACGAAATAATCGATGCATCAGGTTTCCAGACAAAAAGTAATTTTTATACAGTCTTTAAAAAAGAGACCGGAATGACGCCGAATCAATACAGGATTTGGATCCGGGAAAAGAACGGAGAGAACTCATGAAAATAGGGATTGTCCAAAGCCGGTGTGCAGTTGATCTTGGGAGGGCGGAAGAAAGATTTAACCCTGACGATTATGCAAAAAGACAGAAGAGAAGTATAGAACGAACACTTCGTTTTATAGAGGAACTTGCAATGCAGGGAGCCGATTTGATTTTGACAACGGAAGGATTTCAAGTTACGGTTCCGATCCATGACAGACGTTATTCCTTTTCAGAAGTCTATGAACCGGCAGATGGCATGATAGGAAAAAGGCTTTCAAAAATAGCGGATAAGTATGGCTGTTATATAGCAGCCGGCATGTTTCGGTCAGATGGGTCCTGTGCTTATAATTCCCTGGTACTATTTGATAAAAAGGGAAAGATACAGGATATTTATGATAAGGTACATTTGTCGGCAGGGGAAGAAAAACAATTTACAGCAGGAAGCCATTATAAAATATGGAAGACAGATATTGGTAATCTGGGGCCATTAATCTGCTGGGATTTACAGTTCCCGGAGGCGGCCAGGATTCTAGCACTCAAAAATGCGGATATCATTCTGAATCCAACCTGGGGGTGGGAATTACGATTTGGGGTCAGCAGGGCTTACGAAAACAGCATCCCGGTGGCGGCTGCAATGATGCTGCCAAGAGACGGATACATTAAGTATCCGGTATCTCCCAGTATGGTTTTAAATCACATGGGAGAGCGGGTGTGTGGACTGCTCAGAGACAGAGCAGGCACTCTGCTCTGCGATCTGAATTTGGACGAACCGGTTCCGCAATATGGGGCCGGAGAAATAACCGGACTCTCGTCGATGAGACAGATAAGAGCAATACAACGGCGGCCGGATACATACGATTATCTGATTCTTGAAAAACCAGATCTTTTGAAGCGATATGAAGTGGATGGAAAGGAATGGGAACAGAGAAAAGGAGTACATCATGAATGATGCAGCGTTTTATCGGGATTTATTAAAAGAATGGTGTGATGCCATCTGTAGATACCAGCTTACGGATGAAAATCCCCGGATTGATGGTGCAATTCTTTGCCCGGCATGTTTGAGAATTCATGGGAGGAGTGCGGATGCCATATATCCAATGATGTATATGGCAGATGTTACGGGGGATAAAAAGTATCTGCGGTGCGCAAAAAAATTATATAGTTGGTCAGAAACGATGTGGGAGTCTGATGGAAGTTTCCGAAATGATACAGACAGCTCATGGAGAGGGATTACGGTATTTGCCGTCATTCAGCTTTGCGAGGCATTGAAATACCATGGGCACCAATTATCGGGAGAAGAGTATCTGGGGTGGAGGAAACGGACGGCGAAAGCCGCTTATTTTTTATACAATGAGATTGACCGTCTGGGTGGAAATATCAATTATCCGATTACATGTGCATGGGCTCTGGAACTTGCGGGAGAGTTACTGGAGTGCAGAGACTATTTAAATAAGGCTCACGAACTTGCTCTCTATGGAATTGCTCATATAGACGGCCAGGGAATTTTATATGGGGAAGGAACACCACGGGATCAGATTAGTCCGAGGGGGTGCCGGTATGTGGATCTGGGATATAACGTAGAAGAATCACTCCCTGCATTGACAGAATATGCACTTCTGGCAGGGGACGAGGAACTCCTAAAGGAAGTGGTCAGAGCTCTGCGAGCCCATCTTGATTTCTTTTTGCCGGATGGAGCATGGGACAATAGCTGGGGATCCAGAAATTATAAATGGTCTTATTGGGGAAGCAGGACGTCGGATGGCTGTCAGCCGGCATTTGCAAAACTCAGCCGACGATATCCCGAATTTGGAGATGTGTGTCGAAGAAATACAGAATTACTGAAGCAGTGTACATTTGACGGCCTTTTATATGGGGGACTGATGTACCGGGAGGCAGGGCAGCCACCTTGTATTCACCATACAATCTGTCATGCCAAGGCGTTGGCGGGAGTACTGGATGGGGGTGTCTGTCCGGGAGAAGATGAAAAACACGAAAATCTGTTTTCTAAAACAAAGAAGATAAAATACTATGCCTCTGCCGGAACCGCAGTATTGAGAAATGGAGAGTTTCGCGCTTCTGTAACAGAGAATGATCTGGATTATGTGGCAGGAGGACATGCCTGCGGTGGCGCCCTTACCATGCTTTGGCATAACCGGATTGGGCCGCTTATGGTAGGAACCATGACCGAATATCAGATGGTGGAGAGCAGTAACATGCAGCTGCCTGGATGCAGCGCTGATTGTTGCCAGACTGTGAGACTGGAGTATGAGCAGGAGAATGTGTGGTATAGGAATATTAATGATAAGACGGCTGAAATATTGTATACAGAAGAAGATGGGAATCCAGTAGTAAGAATCAGAGGGGTATTAAGGAGCCAGGAACAGAAGGGAATACATACTTTTCAATTGAAATACCAGATGGAACAGGAGGTTTTTCGTATTAGTGGAACCTGCGAGGCATCTGTGAGTACCCTAAGACTGCCAATAGTTGCGGATAGAGAAACCGCGCTTATTCAGAAAAATGATATCTATAAGCTGGAGTTGAGGCGAAAGAATACTGCCGTATACATAAAATCCAGCCTTCCGTTGATTCTGGAAGACAGAAATACAAGGATTTTTAATCCGGTTGGAGGCATGGAGACTATCAAGCTGGATCTGTCACTGAAGAAAAAAGAGACTTTTATTGTGGAAATAAGAGGAGAATGTATAAAAAGTGTACTCAATAGTTAAAAAATGCAGTTTCTTTTCCCTCCTCCTTCTGCTATTTTAATGATGAAACCAACGTTACACAAAAGCGGTGAACTCCCGGCAGAGACTTGGGCCGGAGCCGCAAAACAGAATGAGAACAGGAGAGAATAGTATGTTAAGTCTGCAGGATAACGCCTGGATCGATGAGGCGGTAGAAAAAATTGTGAAAAAAATGGATCTGGTCAGTGAGCGGTCAAGGAATAAGATTCCCTACACGGCCCAAAACGGTGTTCATGATGACAGAAGCAGGGAAGACCAGACATTTTCGGCGGATGACGGGCTGAACTGGTGGTGCAACGGATTCTGGGCGGGCATGCTCTGGCAGATGTACCATGCGGCGGGAAATGAGAAGTATGCGGAAATCGCCCGGATTTCGGAGGAGAAGCTGGACCGGTGTTTCAGCGATTATTACGGGCTGCATCATGACGTCGGCTTCATGTTCCTGCCGAGTGCAGTGGCGGATTACCGTCTGACAGGGAACCCGGATTCGAGGAAACGGGGGCTGCACGCTGCCAATCTTCTGGCAGGCCGGTTCAATCCGGTGGGGAAATTTATCCGCGCCTGGAATGACATTCCGGGCAGCCAGGATGATACGAGAGGCTGGGCGATTATTGACTGCTTGTTTAATATTCCACTGCTGTATTGGGCCAGTGAAGAAACGAAGGATCCCAGGTTTGGGCAGATAGCCAAAATGCACGCAGATACGGTTATGGAAACGTTTGTGAGACCGGATGGCTCGGTACGCCACATTGTGGAATTCGATCCGTTTACAGGGGAAATGGTGCGGGATTACGGCGGCCAGGGATATGGCCAGGGCTCTTCCTGGACGAGGGGACAGACGTGGGGACTGTACGGCTTCCTCATGAGCTACCGCCATACCGGAAAGCAGGAATACTTAGATACCGCGAAACGGATTGCCCATTATTTTATCGCCAATATCCCCGAAGACGGCCTGATTCCGGTGGATTTCAGGCAGCCTGCAGCGCCTTTGTGGTATGACGATACGGCCGCTGCGATCGCCGCCTGCGGCCTGCTGGAGATTGCAAAAGAAGTGGGAGACTTAGAAAAAGAGCTGTACGAGAGGGCTGCCCTTAAGCTTCTGCATGCATTATGCCGGGAACACTGTGATTTCAGCATGGACAGCGACTGCTTCCTGACAAAATGCACCGGTTCCTATCATAATGAAAAGGATCATGAAATGCCCATTATTTACGGGGACTATTTCTTTATAGAGGCAATGCTTAAGCTGAAGGGGCAGGACGTATTTCTGTGGTAGCAGGAGAGGAAAAGCAGATGGAAAAAATTGCGGAAGGCATTTATAAGATAACGTATCAGAAACCAGAACCATTTACGCCCGTTTCCATGAGGAAAAGTAAGATGGCGGACAGATCACTTGAGCGGATCGGAAAGGGGAGGAAAGACGGAGCCGCAGTCCTGCCGTTTGAAGAGACGGAAATTCGGTTTGAACAGACAGCGCGCGGGATTACGGTGACGCTGCCCATGAAGACGGACGAGGACATCTACGGGTTTGGTCTTCAGCTGCTGAGTCTCAATGCAGCAGGCAGAAAACGATACGTTAAGGTGAATTCTGATCCCAGGATGGATACGGGAGAGAGCCATGCACCGGCTCCGTTTTACGTCTCGACGGCGGGATACGGGCTGTTGGTGGATACGTACCGGTACGCCACTTTTTATATGGGGACGAATACGGAAAAAGGGACATCTGCGGGCAAACGGGAGGTGAACATACCGCATCGGGAATTCAGTGAATCTGCGCTGTACGCATTCAAGCGGGCGAAGGAAGAACGGAAGGTCATCATTGAGATTCCGGCGGCGGGCGGTATCGATCTGTATTTCTTTGCCGGAGACGTGAAGGAAGCCGTGATGCGGTACAACCTGTTTTCGGGAGGCGGCTGTCTGCCGCCCATGTGGGGCCTCGGTATGTGGTACCGCGTCTACGGAGGCAGTGATGAGAACCATGTGAAGAAGCTGGCAAAAGGCTTCAGAGAGGATAAAATGCCGGTGGACGTCATTGGGATCGAACCGGGGTGGCATTCACACTCGTATTCCTGTACGTATGAGTGGGGATATCTGTTTCCCAATCATCAGGAAATGGTGGATACCCTGAACCAAGATGGGTATCACGTGAATCTTTGGGAACATATTTTTGTCTATCCGGCTGCACCGTTTTATGAGAAGCTGCTGGATTACAGCGGGGATTATGAGGTGTGGAACGGTCTGGTGCCGGATTTTGCGACGGAAGAGGCCCGCAATATATTTGCAGGCTGGCACGAAGAGCAGTTTATTCAAAATGGAATAGCCGGATTTAAGCTGGACGAGTGTGATAATTCGGATTTCAATCCCTCTAACTGGTCCTTTCCAGATTCCACAAAATTTCCTTCCGGTATGGACGGGGAACAGATGCATAATGCGGTGGGTGTGCTGTATCAGGAGTTGATTTTCCATGCATTTAAGAACAGGGGGATCCGGACGCTGTCTTCAGTCCGCTCTTCCGGGGCTCTCGCGGCACCGCTTCCGTTTGTCCTGTATTCCGATTTATACGGACACCGGGAATTTATCAGAGGAATGGTTACTGCCTCCTTTTCGGGTATGCTGTGGGCGCCCGAGGTGAGGGACTGCGCGAGTGGGGAAGATCTGTTAAGAAGAGTGGAGACGATCGTATTTTCGCCGCAGGCACTGCTAAACTGCTGGAGAATCCCGAATCCGCCGTGGGAACAGGTGTGTATAGAGAAGAATCTGCAAAACGAGGCGATGGAAGAACGGGCGTTTTACATGGATGCCTGCCGGAAGCTGTTTGAACTGCGGATGTCATTGCTTCCATACCTGTACAGCGCTTTTGTGGAGTATCATGAGCTCGGAATACCGCCTGTCAGGGCCATGGTGATTGAGGACCCGGAGGATTATGAGGCACGAGGTATCGATGATCAGTATTTCTTCGGAAGGGACCTTCTGGTGTGTCCGCTGACCCTGGAAGATGGAGATTCGAGGGAGGTATACCTGCCGGCTGGGCTGTGGTATGGCTTTTTCGACGGTCAGCCCTATGAGGGCGGACGGAGATTTTCCGTACAGGCGAAAGAGGAGGAGATTCCTGTTTTTGTGAGAGACGGCGCCATAGTTCCCATGGCAGAACCGGTTCTCTGCGTCAGAGAAGATACGGTGTTTGAGATGACAATTCGTTCCTATGGACGGAAAGAGGGGGCGTATCCCCTGTATGAAGACGACTTCACTTCCTTCCAGTATGAAAATGAGGGAATGAAAGAAATAGAGATACGGCGAGGCGGAGATGGTAAGATAGAAATTGTGGGTGGGGAGAATAGCCTGCGGTACCGGTTTCGGATATAATGGAGAGAGAAACTATGGCAAACAAATCGGAGCAAATAAAAATTCTGGTCTCTATACCAGACGGAGAGGTGCGGGACAGCTTTTTTTCTGAAGAGCAGAGAGTACGTCTGGAGCGGCTGGGCTGTGTGGAATGGAACGCGAACGCAGAGCAGTACGGTGAAGAAGAACTGGCGGAGAAACTGAGAGGAGTCGATATCTGTATCAGCGGCTGGGGAAATACGCCTTTTCATGAGAAGACATTGAAATATGCGGACAAACTGAAGCTGATCGCCCATATTGGTGGATCCGTGCGTCCTATGGTGGGAGACGCGGCATTTGAGAGGGGGATCCGGGTCTGCAGCGGCAACCGGGTCTTCGCGGAGAGTGTGGCGGAAGGCGTCCTCGCTTATATGCTCTGCTCCCTAAGGAGAATCGGGGAGTATGAGGCACGCATGGCTGCCGGCGAATGGCCTTCTCTTATCGGAACGCGGGGCCTATTGGGCCGCAGCGTAGGGCTGGTGGGATACGGGATGATTGCGGAGTATCTCGTAAAATTTCTAAAGCCGTTCGGATGCAGGATCATGGTCTCATCCCGTCATATTTCTGCGGAAGAACTTGCAGAGGCAGGCATCGAGGCGGCGGCAGCGGAAGAAATCTTCCGAACCTGTGACGTCGTTTCGCTTCACAGCAGTCTGACAGCGAGGACGAAGCACAGCATAGGGACAGACCTTTTAAACAGCATGAAAGACGGCGCGCTGCTGGTCAATACGGCACGCGGCGCGCTGATTGATGAGGAGGCGCTGGTCTTAGTACTGCAGGAGAGACCGGTGTGGGCGGCGCTTGACGTATTTGAAACAGAGCCGCTTCCCATGGACTCTCCGCTTCGGGAGTGTGAGAGAGTCCTTTTAATGCCTCATGCGGCGGGGCCTACGGCAGACAGACGGTATGTAGTCACCAGCCATGTGCTTGATGACATTGGGCGTTTCCTGAACGGGGAGCCGCTGGACTGCGAAATCGACTTTGCGAGAGCAGGAACGATGACGACAGTTGTGTAGAGAACAATAGAAGAGGGACTCAGAATCATCTTTTGACAGAGAGGATACTGAGTCCTGATTTTTATTTTTTATTTCTCTTATTTCATCCGCTTCTCCAACACCGTAATCCCCTGATACAAAATTGCCGAAACAATACAAAGAATAACGATTGACATGACTACCAAATCCATCTTGAAGACCTGGCTGCCATAAATGATCAAATATCCAAGTCCCTTATTTGCCGCCAAAAATTCGCCGATTATAACGCCGACGAGGCATAGTCCGATGTTTACCTTCATATTGCTGATAATCAGAGGCACGGAGCCGGGCAGCAGAACCTTAGTGAGTACATCTTTTTTGGTTCCGCCGAGGGAATAGATGAGCTTGATCTTATCCGGGTCTGTCTGCATGAAACCTGTGTGAAGCGTCATGATACAGCCAAAGACGGCCACAGAGATAGCGGCCACGATAATAGTCTTTATGTTGTTGCCCAGCCATACGATCAGGATTGGGGCCAGAGCCGATTTCGGAAGGCTGTTGAGCATGACGAGATAAGGCTCTAAAACCTCGGATACACTGCGGCTGGACCATAACAGAATCGCGGTCGCAAGACCGACCACGACGACGAGAGCAAAGCTTACCAGTGTTTCCATAACTGTGACGCCGGTATGGAGAAAGATTGTGCCATCCTTCACCATGCTTATAAAACAAATGGTCATTCTGGAGGGAGAACTGAAGATGAAATCATTGATAATGCCCAGTCTTGCGCACAGCTCCCACAGAGCGAGAAGGAGCACCAGCAGCATGATGCGCAGAATCCGGACATTCCGGCGGTGTAGCATTTCTTTAGCGATGAATTCCTGTTGTGCCAGTGTTGGATGTGTCTCAATCATGGGTCTGCAGCTCCTTCCATACCTGATTAAAATAAGTGGAGAATTCCGGAGTATTTCGGCGTTCCAACGGCCTTACATAGCCCTCTCCAAAGGAAACAGGGACGATGCCCTTCATTCTTCCCGGCCTGCTTGTCAGAATGATGACCCTGTCGGCGACACTGATGGCCTCCGATAAGTCATGAGTGATCAGAATGGCTGTCTTATGGGTACTTTTTATGATCGAACTGATATCATCGCAGACGGCCAGTCTCGTCTGGTAATCCAGAGCGGAAAATGGTTCGTCTAATAAAAGAAGGTCCGGTTCCAGGGCCAGTGTACGGACGAGAGCCGCACGCTGCCTCATACCTCCGGACAGCTCAGACGGACGGGCGTTTTTAAAGGCCTCAAGTCCGTAAGTATTTAACATCTCGTGTAATTTCTTTTTGGAACTGTCGTTCAGTTTCTTCTGAATCTCCAGCCCTAATTCGGCGTTGCTTAAGATGGTACGCCATTCGAATAAATGGTCCCGCTGCAGCATATATCCGATGCCCGCACCGGAATTTGTACGCGGGACTCCGTCAATGATAATTTCTCCTTCATCCGGTTCGATAAGACCGGATAACATGGACAGCAGGGTGGATTTACCACAGCCGGATGGCCCGACGATGGCAATGAATTCCCCGTTATCTACCGTAAATGATATATTGGAAAGGGCCAGAGTCTCACCCTCGAGGGAATGATAGGAGTAGCTGACCCCACAAACTTCCAGTTTTGGCTTCATGGGTCCTCCTTGTATAACAGATTTATCTGATATAGTGTTATGATATGTACAAAGTCCGGGAAGTTGCAAGTACGGAACAGAAGTTTGGAAGCGGAGTCAAAATGGATCGGAGCAAAAGAGATGAAAAAGATAATTTATAATAATAAGTAAATAATGCTAAAAAAGATACAAAAAACTTAGAAAAAGTTAGAAATATCAAAGCCAATAAAATAAAAACGCCTATATTGATTTTAAAATATAATTATATTACATACTGGATCAATAATATAATTGTTCAAAATACACAAAAATAAACCTGAAATATTAGGAAAATAAGCAATATCAATTTCATATTCTCTTCTTTATAATAATTATAAAAAATAATTAATTAAAATGAAAAAGAAAAGGGGAGGATGCCTTGTTTAAAAGAAGAACATACCTGGCAGTCTTTGCAGCAGTGGTTATGATATTTATTTTAGCAAAGCAGTTAAACGAAGAAAAGGCACCGCTTACCATAAATGGTGATCCGGTATCGGAAGAGGAACTGGCTTTCCATGACGGCAGTCTGGAGCGCACAGTGCGCTCCAGGGAAATATGGAACTGGGCGGCAGAAGGCGGTATGGCTGATGAGTTTTCCTATGATGATTTGATACAGTCATTGGAAAATGAAAATAGAGAGAGAAAGAGGCTTCAGTCTGAAGGCGGGGTCCTGTATGGCCCGGTTGAATATACGCCGCTTCAGTATTACCGCAGACTTACGGGGGAGCGGGAACGGATGCTGCGCACCCGCATTCTGGAGGAAACGGATTCATCTGAGCTGATCCGCTATTACGAAACTCATCAGGAAAATTATATGGACGTGGACACGATTGAAGCAGAATATACCATTCGGCAGGAGGGACGCACCACATACGAAGGAAATGTGGTTCTGGAGGCAGAGAGTATGCGTGGGCTATCGGAATCGGATGAAGAGCTGGCAGAACATCTGCTGCAGTTGGAGGAAGGAGGACAGTATCGCTGGACTGGAAAAAATGGGGAAGACAAGCTGTTACATTGTGTCAGGAGAGAAAAGGGAAGAGTCATTCTATTTGAGGAAGTGGCAGGAGCGGTTGCGGATCAGTACGCCGCGGAACGGTTTGAACAGGAATTGACAAAGCGGATTGCGGACTGCAAAGTCAGTGACCGGAGGCAAAAATGAATAACAGGAGGATGGTTATGAGGTATACAGGGAGAAGAGTTTGCTGCGCACTGCTCAGTGCAGTGCTGATCACCGGGGGACTGCCGTGCGGTGCAGGCGCCACTGGATTTCCAGGGCGCATGACGGCCAGGGCGGCAGTTGGAACAGAGAGTCTTAAGGACGGAAAAGCCACTCTGTCGGAAGCGGGAAAAGCCACTCCGTCAGAAGCCACTCCGTCAGAGGCAGAGAAGGCCACCCCGTCAACAGCCATGAGGGCGGAGGCCATGACGCTTTCCCGAATTTTGATGGAAGAGACGTTTGACAACGGTGATGGCTGGAACGTCAATAACACGGCCGTGGTAACTTTCACCGGAGGGCAGGGCGTGATAAAGGGTGGCGGGCCCAATAACCGTATGGGGTCGAAGATGAAGATCCCGGCGAACGATTTTCTGTTGGAAGCGGATTTGATGATCGGAGGCGGAAATACGAACTGCAATGCGAAATTCGGATTTAAGGCGGCGGAAGGCTATGACGGGGACCGGCTGCAGCTGCGTTTTGATTTCCCGAGGAACCTGGTGTACCTGGAGAATAATGGAGGAACCGTATATAATTCTGTTCATTTTCCGGCCTTAAGTCAGGGGGAGTACCAGCTCGCCATAAAAGTAAGCGGAGGGAAGATTACCGCATACCTGGACGGTGAGGAAATCATTACAGCGGAAAATGATGAAATTGCGGAAATGGAGCAGGGCTATATCGTAATCGCGGGCCAGTATCCGGCCCAGGATTTCGCTGTGGACAATCTCGTGGTTTCCACAGATGAAGCGCCGCAGGGAGAAGAGTATACCGTCACTCTAAAAACAGTGACCGACGGAGTGGATGACCTAGCTGGAACAACCCGCGGCGGAACGCTGACAGCGGACCGGCAGACCGGCTACTCAGGGGATACGATCACACTGCAGGCAAAAGCGAAACACGGGTATGTATTTGATCATTACGCATCCTGGGGACAGGATGGGACACCGACGGACGGGCTGATGCCCATCATTAACCACAAGTTCCAGTTAAATGAAAAGTTTGGAAATGTGACGGTTGCTGCCTATTTTAAGACACGGGAGCCGGGAAAAGACGAGATTTTCTTCGATGACTTCGGAGCGGCGCTGAATGAAGACGGGCAGTATGGTTTCATCAAAGACGCAGATCGCGCAAAAATCACAGATGAGGAACTGATTCTGGATGCTCAGGCTGGAGAAGCCAACTGCGTTCTGGTGGATCCAGGTGTGTTTGATCAGCTGGCGAAAGGCGACGGCTACCGGATTTCCGTGGATGTACGCAGGGCCGGAGCCAACAACGGAACTCTCCAGATCGCCTTTGCAGGAAATGGAAAAGCATTTGATGAACGTTATGTATTGGCGGTAAATTCCCAGGGAAGCGCCATGTTCCGAAGGTTTCAGGACGGTAAGAACGATGAATTGAAGAAATGTGCATTTCAGCTGACCAGTGCATTTTCCCATGTGGAGATCGAGGTAAATGACGGGAAAGCCGTACTTCTAATTGACGGAACAGAAAAAATGGTGTTGGAAGATAACAGTGGCGAATGGTCAGGCATGGCTCCCGGAGCGGGACTGTTTAATATGAGCGCCGGAGCACCGGTGATCTTTGACAACCTTATGATTGAACGGATTCTTCAGAAAAAAGATGTGGAAGTGGTTTCCATTTACCAGGGTGAGGTGGATTCTGCATATAGAACAGGAGCGGCATCTGCAAATGTGAGTGAAGCCTCGGAGGGAGAACAGATTACGCTGTCTTCTGTGGCCAAGGCGGGGTATCGTCTGAAGGAGTATCAGGCAGAGGGGGCCCCGGATGTCGTGGTGATTGGTGATACGCTTACCGTGCCGGCCGGGGATTACCAGACTCTGAGAATTATGGCGGTGTTTGAAGAAGATACGTTAAGGAATCCGCAGACCTTCTATATTGATTCAGAAACGGGAGATGATACCGCTGCAGGAACTTCTGAAGCGGAAGCATGGAAAACCCTTGGAAAAATGAAACAGTACGGCACTTTTGTTCCCGGTGACCAGGTCCTTTTAAAACGCGGCAGCGTGTTCCGGGAGCAGCAGCTGGTATTTAACGGCATGGGCAGCGAAGCGGCGCCGATTATAATTGGCGCTTATGGTGAGGGAGAGCTGCCGCGCCTTGACGGAGGAGGAGCGGTGGAAAATGTAATCTCTCTGTTTAATCAGGAGTACATAACCATATCTGATTTGGAAATTACCAACCTCTCTGCCGGATATCAGACTGATTTCGGGCTAAACAACAGCAATAACCGGTCAAAGGCTCTGAGGGCTGTAAACGTGTCCATCAAGGATTTCGGAACGGCGTCCGGTATATCGATTACGGACTGCTACATTCACGATATCAACGGCAATATTAACCTTAAATGGAACGGAGGTATTTTCTTCGATGTACAGGCGGATATCCGGGGCGGAAAGCTGACCGGAGTTCCGAGCAGATACGACGATGTGCTGATCGCCGGCTGTACCTTTGAACGTGTGGACAGATCGGGAATCAAGATTGTCAGCTCTTCCTGGTGTAACCAGTGGGAGAAGAATTCTCCGGGAGTTCCGGTGAACTGGTATCCTTCCACCAATGTGGTGGTGAGAAACAATTATATGGAAAAGATCGGCGGCGACGGAATTACAGTGCGGGATACCGATGGGGCCCTGATTGAACACAATCTGGTGCGCGACTGCCGTTACCAGAACACGGGCTATAATGTAGGAATCTGGCCATTTGAGGCGGCTAATACGGTGATTCAGTATAATGAAGCCTATGATACGCACAGTGTACAGGACGGCCAGGGGCTGGACTGCGATCACGCCTCCTCCAATTCCGTCATGCAGTACAATTACAGCCATAATAATGAAGGCGGCTTTATGCTGATCATGGGAGGTTATCCCCACACGGGGGCTACAATTCGTTACAATATCAGCCAGAATGACAGGGACAAGGCCTTCGAGTTTGCCCAGGGATGTCCGAATGGAACGATGATCTACCAGAACACCATTTACTCGGACCGCACCATACCTAAAGGTGTTTTCTATCTGTCCAACACAGGCGCCGGTTTGGGCGTGAATGAAATCTATGCGTTCAACAATGTCTTCCAATATCCGGAAGGACAGGTATTCTACGGTGAAAGCGGAGATACGGCGAAACTGAAAGACCATTTAAAACTGTATAACAACGCTTATATCGGAGGAATGGAGGCACCGGACGGAGATTCGAAGGCAATAAAAGCCGATGCGGCCGGGATGAAGGCCCCGGGCACTGCGCCGGAAATCAATCAAACGCAGCAGCCTGTGACAGGAAGTTCAGGCAAACTGGACGGCTATCAGCTGACCGAAGGTTCCATGCTGATTGACGCCGGCGTGACAATGGAAGAGGCGCTGATATATTTCGGAGGCGGAGAACCGGTAGACGGAAGAGAATATTCTCCGAGGGAACTTTACGAGGAAGCCAAGAGCGGCAGAAGTATTGACTATGTGGTGGGGACGAATTTCCCGAAGATAGACGGTGTGGAATATAATAGGGATTTCTTTGGAAATGAGAACCTTGCCGGGCAGCGGCCGGATATCGGAGCGATGGAGTTCGGCGGAAAGACGCCGGGGAATCCGGATAACCCGGACAACCCGGATAATCCAGATAACCCGGACAACCCAGACATCCCGGATAATCCAAGCAACCCGGATAATCCAGATAACCCGGATAATCCAAGCAACCCGGACAGTCCAGATAACCCGGACAATCCAAGCAACCCGGATAATCCGGACAACCCGGATAATCCAGACAACCCGGATAATCCAAGCAACCCAGATAATCCGGATAACCCAGGCAACCCAGACAACCCAAGCACCCCGGATAATCCAAGCAACCCAGATAATCCAGGCAACCCGGACAACCCAAGCAACCCAGACAACCCAAACACCCCAGCCCCTCCCTCCTCTGACAACGATTCCACCACCACCTCAGAGATCGGGAAAAATTCATCAAATTCCATTCCGGAAACGACAGGAAGCTGGACAAAATCGGAGCGCGGATGGAGCTTCTGTCACCCGGATGGAACACCTTACCAGTCGGAGTGGATTTACAAAGGAAAGCAGTGGTACTGGGTCGGTGAAAACGGAATGATGGCGGAAGACTGGAAGTATATCGGCGGCTCGTGGTACTATTTCATGCCTCAGTCCGGGGCCCTGGCAACCGGCTGGATCAAGGCCGGAGAGCAGTGGTACTATCTGGATAAAGACGGCCGCATGCTGGCAGACACGGTAACACCGGATGGATACCGTTTGGACAATACAGGAGCCTGGATCACAGAAAGCAGGTAACAGTATAGCAAAACAAAAATAGCAAAACCAAAATAGCAGAACCAAAATAGCAAAATCAATCCCCCAATCCCCGCGTAACGTTACCCGTCGCGCGGGGATTCCTGACAGATTTTATACTGCTTTCTTAAGAATGCTTAAGGATACGTCCGGGTGATGGAAAATAAAAGACAGCCGGGTTATAATTACCTCGGAGGTGCCGTGATGAAGAAAATACTATTTGCAGACGACGATCCTGAGATAAGAGAGGTTGTAAGAATATTACTGACAAGAGAGGGCTATGAGGTGGTGGAGGCCGTCAATGGAATCGAGGCGGTTGAAAAGGCGGATCACACGATTGATTTAATCATTCTGGATGTGATGATGCCGGGATGCTCCGGTGTGGAGGCGTGTGGGGAGATCAGAAAGAAATCATCGGCCCCCATCCTGTTTCTGACGGCCAAATCCAAGGACCGGGACAAGGAAGAGGGATTTGCGGCAGGAGGAGACGACTATCTGGTGAAGCCATTTTCCAGTGTGGAGTTAAAGGCCAGAGTCAATGCCATGCTGCGCCGCTACTGTGTATATAAAGGAAAGAAAGGAACGGAGAGAGAGGTGATCAGCCTGCCGGGGCTGGAAATCTTCGCGGATACGGAGGAGGTCAACAAGAACGGGGAACGGGTTCTGCTGACCGATATCGAGTACCGAATCCTGCTCCTTCTGGCAGAGAATCGTAAGAAGACGTATACCACACAGGACATTTATGAGGCGGTCTGGAATGAGCCGTTTCTATTTTCGTCGAACAACACCGTGATGGTCCATATCCGGAATCTGAGAAAAAAGCTGGAGGATGATCCCCAGAATCCGCGCTGCATCCGGAATGTGTGGGGAAAGGGGTACCGCATTGATTAAACGGCCCGGCAGAAAACAGAAAATATCATGGAAAAACAGACTTTGGGCGGAGCTAATGGCCTCGGTGGCCATCGCCATGGCGGCGGCATTTCTTCTCTATATGGGAATACATACGACCGCCTATGACTGGATTGACAGGACGCAGAATACTCAGGAAGCCTATGTGCAGCAGAAGGTGCGGACGGAGGAAGCACTGCAGCAGTATATTAAGGATAAGAACATCGCTCTCTCCGATTTGAGCCCGCTGGACGAGTGGGTCGAAAGGGAGGCGTATGTGGCGATGGTCATTTACCGTTTCGGGCGTGTAATCTATTCCTCGTATCCCTTTGATGTGGAAGATGTGATCGTTTCAGAAGAGGATGCGGCTGAGGCGGAGGTTATGCCGGTGTCGGATGACAGTGCGTATACTTTTACTTTTGCAGACGGAACTGCGTCTGTGCTTTTGATGCCGTTTTATGAATACCGCTATTACCAGTGGGCGGACCGGATCTCTGTGATCTGTGGATTCCTGCTCTTTATCACCGTATTTCTGCATTTGATACAGAAAAAGACTTCCTACATCGAACTCCTGAAGAAGGAGCTTCAGATTTTGGAGGGCGGCCAGATGGAGTACGCTGTCTCCGTCAGGGGAAGCGACGAGCTGGGGGAACTGGCAGAAGGGATCAACCGGATGCGGATTTCCATCCTGGAGCGGGAGCAGAAGGAGGCGGGGGCCAGACAGGCCAATCAGGAACTTGTGACTGCCATGTCTCACGACCTGCGCTCCCCTCTCACGTCTCTGCTGGGATATCTGGAGCTGCTGGATGAGGAGGAGACGGAGGACGCCGCCCAGCAGAAGCATTTCATTGCTACCAGCCGGAAGAAGGCCATGCAGATCAAGGAGATGTCAGACCGTCTGTTTGAATATTTTCTTGTGTACGGCAGGGAGGAAAAACCGGCCATGGAGCCGGTGGACGGGTCAGCTCTGTTCCAGCAGACGGTGGGAGAGAGTGCATTTGCACTGGAGGGGCGGGGATTCACGGTGGATTTTCAAATGGAGGAGATGGATGGGATCTACTACGTTTCCGTGGATTTATTCCGCAGGGTAGTGGACAATCTCTTTTCCAACTTGACGAAGTACGCTGCCAGGGAATACCCTGTTACGATTGCCTGTGTGCAGACAAAGGGAGGTGCCCGGCTTACGATCCACAACCGGAAAAGGACGGATGGCGCCCTGGTGGAGAGTTCAGGAATCGGCCTTAAGACGTGCGGAAAGATTATGAAGGAGCACGAAGGCTCCTTCGAGACAACAGAAGATGAAGACGGGTTTACCGCGACGCTGTTTTTACCAAAAGCATAGCGCCGAGGAAAGAAAAAACGCCGGCTGAAATGGCTGAAAAGTCATTTCGGCCGGTGCTTTTTTAATTCTGAAGAAAACTGAATAAGAGGCCCGGATTATGGAAAAACGCTGCCTTACACGTTATAATGCAGATGAATTTATTCTGAGAAATGAGGGATTACAATTGATGAACAGACGATTATTTGCAGCTTCGACGGCAGCCTGTATCGTGGTTACAGCGGTATATCCGATGACCTCCCTGGCTGCCGTTAATATGGATTTGAAAAAGAAAGTAGTCGGCATGGCCGGGATCATGAATGTGACCAACACGGAAAAAAATGTTACCAGGGCAGAATATGCAAAGATGGTGGTGCTGGCCTCCCCCTACGGCAGCTCGGTGCCGCCGGAAGGCAGCAGCTCCGTCTTCGCGGATGTCGGAAAGGATCACGCCTACGCCTCCTATATCAAAACGGCGGTGGAAAAAGGCTATATGACGGGTTATCTGGGCGGCGTGTTTAAACCGGACCAGAACGTCACACTTCAGGACGCGGTCAGAGGCATTCTGGCACTGCTGGGGTATAAGGATGAAGATTTTGCTGGCAGCCAGGCGGGAGGAAGGATTTCCCAGTACCGCTTTTTGAAGCTTGACGAGAACGTGAACCGGGAGGCGGCAGAGCTGCTGGCGAGAGGGGACTGTATCAACCTGTTTTATAATCTGTTAAAGACAAAGCCGAAAGATGGCGGCGATATCTACGGCAAACTGTTCGGATGCGAGCTGACCTCCGATGGAGAGATCAATCCTTTAAAGATGGCGGACAACGGTTTGAAGGGCCCCAAACTGGTTCGCAGTAAGAGAAGCTTATCCAGCTATATTCCATTTAAGCTGGATAAGGCCAATGTGTTTATCAACGGCGAGTCCTCCACGGTCTCGGCACTGAAAGACGCAGTGGAGAGCGGCGGTGCGGTGCTGCTTTACTATCACCCGGGAGCAAAGAGCATCTGGGCCTACACGGAGGATTCGTCGGACAGCAGGCGCGGAATCGTCCGGGGAACGGTCTCCAACATCTATTATACCTCCGTGGACGTGATGTCACCCAGCGCCGTGATGCTGGAGGAAAGCGGGGAGCAGTATCTGCTCACCAGTTCGGAGATGCAGTTTGCGTTCTCCATGTACGGGAACGTCCGGGTCGGGGATACGGTCACACTGGTCTATGAAAAGACTGTGAAAGAGGACGGAACAGAAACGTACACGGTATTGGATTATTTAGAAGACTGACAGGAGAACGGCCATGAAAAACAGGAAAAAGAAGAAAACGGTAATCATTGTGGCAGCGGCGTTTGTGCTTTTGGCAGCGGTGGGAACCGCGGCCTTAAGGAATCATGGGCGGAGCACCGGGGCAGGCAAGGGGACAGAGGTGATGACCGCGCCGGTGACGCGGCAGGACATCAGCTCCAGACTCTCCTCCTCGGGAGTGCTGAAGCCGAGGAATTCCTATCAGGTATCCTCACTGGTGGAGGGCGAGATCACCAGCGCCGATTTCGAGGTGGGGGATCAGGTGGAGAAGGGCCAGGTGCTTTACCGGATCGATGTGAGCAACATGGAGGAGGAGATGAAATCTGCACAGAACTCCGTGGAAAGGGCGGCGAGGAATCTGGAAGACGCCCAGAAGGATTATTCCAGAGCCCAGGGCCGGTTTAATGACGGCGTTTTCCACTCCGGGGACAGCGGATATATCAAAAAGATCTACATAAAAGCAGGCGAGACGGTAAGCAGCGGAACGAAGATTGCGGATATCGAGGACGATTCTGTCATGCGGCTGAAGGTTCCCTTCCTTTCCGCGGAAGCGGCGGCCATCGGTGCGGGAAGTGCGGCCCTTGCCACTCTGTCTTCCACGGGAGAACAGATACCGGGAACCGTGACCGCAGTCAGCGCAAAGGATGAGACGCTGACGGGCGGCCGGATTGTGCGCTACGTGACCATTGAGGCGGCCAATCCGGGCGGTTTAACCACGGAACAGTCGGCGACTGCGACGGTGGGCGATTACAGCAGCAGCCTGGAAGGAACCTTCAGCCCGGTAGTCGAGACGATACTGAGTGCGGATTTGCCGGACAGTGTGACTGTGGAACAGCTTCTCGTCTCAGAGGGCGATTACGCGGCAAAGGGGGCACCCATCTTCCGTTTCGACCGGGAATCGGCGGATAAGCTGATGAGAAGCTTCCGGGAGAAGCTGGACAGCGCAAAGGATGCCATGGATTCCGCCAATAATAAGATCCAGAGCACGAAGAACAGCATGAATAACTACACCATCACGGCGCCCATATCGGGAACAGTCATCCGCAAGAATATGAAGGCCGGTGACAAGATCACCAGCAAGACAAGCGGCGACGGGGCGATGGCGGTGATTTACGACCTCTCAGCCATCACATTTTCCATGTCCATCGACGAGTTGGACGTATCGAAGGTGAAGGCGGGACAGACGGTGGAAATTACGGCGGAGGCGGCCGGCGATGCGGCCTTTCGGGGGACTGTGGAAAATGTGAGCCTGGAAAGCACCAATAACAACGGAATTACCACGTACCCCGTCTCCGTTACGGTGAAGGACCCGAAGGGACTTCTGCCGGGAATGAACGTCAACGGAAAGATACTTCTGGAGGAATCGAAGAATGCGCTGGTCATCCCGGCCGCCAGCCTGATGAGGGGAAATGTGGTCTATGTAAAGGACCCCTCGGTGAAGGAGGCGAAGGGGGAGGTGCCCGCCGGATTCAGAGAGGTGACGGTGGAAACGGGAATCATGAACGACGAGCAGGTGGAGGTCACATCGGGCCTGTCAGAGGGGGATGAGGTCTATCTGGTTCAGAGCTTCGACACTGCTCCAGGCAGTGAATATATGGGAGAAGAAATGGCGTTAGAACCATAATAGGAAAGGAGGAACGGCTATGGGCCCTTTAATTGATTTACAGGATATCTATAAAATATACGAAATGGGGGATGAGGAGGTGCGGGCCAACGACGGCATTTCCCTCTCGATTGAAAAGGGAGAGATGACAGCCATTGTGGGAAAGTCGGGAAGCGGAAAATCCACGCTGATGAACATTATCGGAGCGCTGGATGTGCCCACCAGCGGGACGTACCATCTGGAAGGCGAGAACGTGGGGGAGATGACAGACAACCAGCTGGCAGATATCCGCAACCGGCTGATCGGCTTCATCTTTCAGCAGTACAATCTGCTGACGCGCAGCACGCTTCTGGAAAATGTGGAGCTGCCGCTTATCTACGCCGGAATTGACGGAGAAGAGCGGAGGGAGCGCGCGATGGCGTCACTGAAGCGGGTGGGGCTGGCGGATAAGTATAAGAATCTGCCGGGCCAGCTGTCCGGAGGCCAGCAGCAGCGAGTCTCCATCGCCAGGGCACTGGCGGGGAATCCCTCCCTGATCCTGGCCGATGAGCCGACCGGAGCCCTGGATTCCAGAACGAGCCGGGAAGTTCTGGACTTTTTAAAGCAGCTGAACGAAGAAGGAAATACCATCGTGATGATTACCCACGACAACTCCATTGCCCTGGAGGCAAAGCGGGTGATCCGGATTCACGACGGCCGGATTAATTTTGATGGGGATGTGAACGACTATGCGGCAGTCATTTAAAATGGCAATCAAAAATATTCTGAGCAACAAGATGCGTTCCTTCCTGACCATGCTGGGAATCATCATCGGGGTTGCTTCGGTCATCATTCTGGTGGGGCTGGTGGAAGGGCAGATGAACTACATCAGAGCCAGCTTCTCAGACATGGGGACCAATCAGCTTCAGGTACAGCTGACCAATACACCCACCAGGTCGGTCTCCCCCCAGGACTTATATGCGTTTTACGATAAAAACAGGGCATATTATAAGGAGATATCTCCGCAGGTCCCTGTGAAGGCGACGATCAAGCATAAGACTGATAAGCTGACGAAAACCAGGATTACCGGCGTCAGCGAGCAGTTTTACGGCATTGACGCGAAAAAGCTGGAGGCGGGCCGGTATATCCAGTATTCGGATATCGCGTCGAGACAGCCTGTCTGTGTGCTGGGGTATTTTACCGCCACGCGCCTGTTTGGAAGCGCTGAGGCGGCGGTGGGGCAGAGCGTACGGTTTGACGGAAATGTGGTCAAGGTGGTGGGCGTGCTGCAGCGCCGGGACAAAGACGAGCTAAAGCAGGGCGGTCCGGATGACCGCGCCCTTCTGCCATATACCACGGCGCTCTTAATGAATCAGAATGCCGATGTCTCCGAGTATATCGTAACGGTGGATAAGGTGGAGGAGATTGCAGCAGCCAGAATCCTTCTGACCGTATTTCTTCAGGGGCGGTATAAATCGCCGGACTATTTCTATATCGGTTCCATGAGCGAGATGTTAAAATCCATGGAGTCCACCATGTCCATGATGTCCGCCGCACTTGGAGGAATCGCGGGGATTTCCCTTCTGGTGGCCGGCGTCGGCGTGATGAACATCATGCTGGTATCGGTGACGGAGCGGACGCGGGAAATCGGGATCAGAAAGTCCCTGGGAGCGAAAAAATCCGTCATTCTTCAGCAGTTTGTCATTGAGGCGGCGGTCACCAGCTCCATCGGAGGACTGGTGGGCATCGCACTGGGATGCGTGATCACTCCGGCCGCGGGTAGTCTGATGCATATGAAGGCGTCCGCCACAATACCGGCTGTTCTCGTTTCCTTTGGAGTTTCCGCGGCGATCGGCCTGGTCTTTGGGTATATGCCGGCGAGGCGGGCAGCAGGTTTAAATCCCATCGATGCGCTTCGAAGTGAATAGATAAGCAGGAAATGTTGCACACAGCGGACTGGAAATGAGGTGAAAATGGCGTAAATACGACGGTTTTACGGGGAAAGTTTAAAAAGACCTTGCAATGGCTGGAAAACAGTGCTATAATCGTAGCGATAACATGATAGATGACTGATAAAGAGTGGGCGAGAGTCCACTCTTTCAATTTTGTGCAGAAAGGTGGGAAGAACATGACAAAAAAAGAGACCTATGAAAAGAAAACGGAAGACTATCTGCTTCCATTGATGGAAGAATATCATTTTGAGCTGGTTGATGTGGAATATGTAAAAGAGGCGGGAAACTGGTATCTGCGTGCTTATATAGATAAGGAAGGCGGAATTACGGTTGATGACTGTGAGGTCGTCAGCAGAAGGCTGGGAGAATGGCTGGACGAGAAGGATTTTATCGAGGACAGCTATATTCTGGAAGTGAGTTCACCGGGGCTGGGAAGGCCGCTTAAGAAAGATAAGGACTTCGACAGAAGCATCGGAGAAGATGTGGATATTAAATTGTACAAACCGATGAATAAACAGAAGGATTATACGGGTACTTTAAAAGCATATGATAAAAATACCGTGACTGTCACGGTGGAAGACGGGACCGAGCTTGTATTTAACCGCCCGGAGATCGCATTAATCCGGCTGGCATTTGATTTCTAAACAGTATGATGGATGAGAGTAGGAGGATAAAAAAATGAATAAGGAACTGTTAGAAGCACTGAATATTCTGGAAAAAGAGAATAATATCAGCAAAGATACCCTGCTGGAGGCGATCGAGAATTCTCTTCTTACGGCGTGCAAGAACCACTTTGGCAAGGCAGACAATGTCAAGGTGAGCATGAACCGCGATACATGCGACTTTTCCGTTTACGCGGAGAAGGAAGTGGTGGAGGAAGTGGAAGACCCGCTGCTTCAGATCAGCCTCGCGGAAGCCAAGATGACGGATCCGAAATATGACGTGGGAGATATCGTACAGTGTCCGATCGATTCCAAGAAGTTTGGACGTATTGCCACACAGAATGCGAAGAATGTGATCCTCCAGAAGATTCGTGAGGAAGGAAGAAAAGCCCTGTATAACGACTGGTACTGCCAGGAGAAGGAAGTGGTTACCGGTATTGTACAGAGATATTTAGGGAAGAATGTCAGCATTAACTTAGGTAAGGTCGATGCCATTTTAAATGAGGCGGAGATGGTGAAGGGCGAGGTATTCAAGGCCACGGAGAGAATCAAGGTGTACGTTCTGGAGGTAAAGGATACTCCGAAGGGACCGAGGATTTCCGTATCGAGAACCCATCCGGATCTGGTAAAACGCTTATTTGAATCAGAAGTGGCAGAGGTAAAGGACGGAACGGTAGAGATGAAAGCCATTGCCAGAGAGGCAGGCTCCAGAACGAAGATCGCCGTTAAATCCAACGACCAGAATGTGGATCCGGTAGGCGCATGTGTAGGCTTAAACGGCGCGAGGGTGAATGCCATTGTGAATGAGCTTCGCGGCGAAAAGATCGACATCATCAACTGGGACGACAACCCGGCATACTTAATTGAGAATGCATTAAGCCCGGCAAAGGTTATCTGCGTGGTGGCTGACGAGGATTCAAAGGAAGCTCAGGTTATCGTACCGGATTACCAGCTTTCCCTGGCAATCGGTAAAGAAGGCCAGAACGCGAGACTGGCAGCAAGGCTGACAGGATATAAGATTGATATCAAGAGTGAGACGCAGGCCAGAGAGATGGGATTATTCGAAGAGCTGGGTCTGGATTATCAGGAAGACGGAGGTTACGAGGATTACGAAAGCGATTATCAGGAAGATGGAGACACAGAATACCAGGAGGATTACCAGGAAGACGATCAGGAAGATTACCAGGACGGCGGCTTAGAGGAAGACAGCTTAGAGGAAGACAGCCAGGAAAAATAAAACGGGAAGTGATTGAAACGTGAGTACAAAGAAGATACCGCTCAGACAGTGTATCGGCTGTGGTGAGATGAAAAGTAAAAAAGAGATGATTCGTGTGCTTAAGACGGCGGAGGACGAGATTGTGCTGGATGCGACCGGACGGAAGAACGGGCGAGGCGCATATCTGTGCCCCTCCATGGACTGTTTTAAGAAAGCAGTTAAGAACAAGGGCCTGGAACGCTCCTTTAAGACGGCGATTCCAAAGGAAGTATACGAAACGTTGGAAAAGGAGATGGAGCAGCTTGGATGACAGACAGAAAGTTCTTAATCTGATTGGTCTGGCTACAAAGGCCGGGAAGACTGCAAGCGGAGAATTTATGACGGAGAAATCCGTGAAGAGTGGAAAGGCATTCCTGGTGATCGTGTCGGAGGAAGCATCTGACAACACCAGAAAAATGTTCACCAATATGTGTACTTACTATGAAGTTCCAATCTACTTTTTCGGTAAAAAGAGCGAGATCGGTCATGCAATGGGAAAGGAAATGAGAGCTTCCCTTGTCATTCTGGACGCGGGGTTCGCAAAAGCAGTCGTGAAACTATTGAATACAAATGGAGGTAGTAAGTATGAGAGTATATGATCTGGCAAAAGAACTGGGAAAAGACAGCAGTAAAGAGATACTGGATATCCTGGAAAAGCACGATATAAATTTAAAGAGTTCATCCAATATATCGGATGACCAGGCGTCTATCGTGAGAAAAGCGATGGGCGGAGCTGGAAAAAGCAGCGAAGGAAGGCAGAACACACCGGCGTCCGAGAAACCGGCGGGTGATGACCCGGCCAGAACTGAAGCAGGCGCGGGTGAGCCGCACAAGAAGAAAATAGCAGCAGTTTTCCGTCCGCAGAACGCGCAGATGAAGCCGCAGCGTCCGCAGGGCCAGGGAAACCGCGATGGAAGACCGCAGGGTCAGGGAAACCGCGACGGAAGACCACAGGGCCAGGGCTATCAGGGAAACCGCGACGGAAGACCGCAGGGCCAGGGAAGCCGTGATGGAAGACCGCAGAATCAGGGCGGCAGCTATGAGCAGAGAACCGCTGGAAACACCACGGTATCCGGTCAGAGTGTCCAGCCGCGTGAAGCAGCAGATAACACAGTAAATACGCAGCAGGCACCGCAGAGCCAGACAGCGCCGGTTCAGCCGACTCAGACTCAGCCGGCTCAGACTTCGCAGACACAGGCACCCGCAGGCCAGTCACCGCAGGCACAGCCGCAGCAGACCGACGCGCGTTCCGACCAGAATTCATCTGCAAGACCGCAGGGCCAGGGCTACCAGGGAAACCGCGACGGAAGACCGCAGGGCCAGGGCTACCAGGGCAACCGTGACGGAAGACCGCAGGGCCAGGGAGGTTACCAGGGGAATCGCGACGGAAGACCGCAGGGCCAGGGAGGTTACCAGGGAAACCGTGACGGAAGACCGCAGGGCCAGGGCTACCAGGGAAACCGCGACGGAAGACCGCAGGGCCAG